>DASRYP010000791.1:0-15901 GCA_035687165.1 Actinoplanes sp.
CCGCCGCCTTGCGCGCGAAGGTGACGAGCGGGTCGGAGGAGGCGCGGAACGAGTCACGGTAGCTCGCGGCCGCCGCCTTCACGTCCGCGGTCACCGACGCGTCCCCGTCCTCGTCGCGGCGCGGGTAATCGCCGGCGAGGATCCGGGCGTACTCCCCGGAGTCGACCCACTTCCGCAGCTCGGCGGCGCGCGCGACGGGGACCGGCTCGCCGCTGAACGCGGTCATGCCGATCTTGTGGATGCTGTCGCGCAGGTCGCCACCGCCCTCGTACTCGGCCGCCTGCTCCAAAAAGGCCGCGGTGTCGATCTGCGACAGGTCGCCGCCGCCGGCCATCTTCATGAACAGGCGCAGCGACGCCGCCGGGTCCTGCTCGGCCAGCAGGCCCGCCCGGTCGGCCGACAGCTCGGCCTTGCGCCACCACTCGTACATCGCCGCGATGATCGCCCGCAGCGCGATCGCGCCGACCGGCAGCCAACTCACGTTCGTCACCCAGCGGGTCAGAATCGTCATGATCGTCTGGTAGACGGCGTGGCCGCTGCGGATGTGGCCCAGCTCGCGGCCGAGCAGCGTACGCAGCTCGTCGTCGTCCAGTTTCTCGACCGCCGCGGTGCTGATCACCACGAACGGGCGGTCCATGCCGATCGCCTTGCCGCTGATGATCGGCGCCTGGCTGACGTACAGCTCGGGGCGCACCCCCACGTCGAGGATGTCGGCGGCCTCGGCGAAGAGGCCGTGCACGCGCGGGTACTGGCGATGGTCGGCGCGGATGGCGCCGGCCAGGTACGACAGGCGGAACCCCCGCTCGTTCCACATGCCGAACAGGCCGCGCACCACGTCGTCGAACCCGCGCAGTTCCCGCAGGGCGGTGAGCGCTCCGCGGTCGGCGGGGTGCTCCCAGGCCCGCGAGCTGATGCCGGTCAGGGCGACCCGCTGCCGTGCCGGCCGGTTGTCGTCCTCGATAGTCATCGTGACCTCCCGTGTCGGTTCCGGTGACCGACAATCCCCGATCGGGTGGGGTGGGCACATCGGCTCCCGGCCCCAATTGCGCCGGCCGGTCTGCGACTTTCGGCCGATGTTGCTCGCGCTGCCCGTCGCCGCCGCGGAGCCGGCACTCAAGTCCGGGGTGCGGCCGGCACCGAAGTCGCTCCCGCCGGGGCAGCACGTGGCCGAGAATTGTCCCGGCGGCGCCGATGAGTTCGGGCGGCGGCGCAGGTCTTACCGGCACGACATCCGAGGAAAGGCCCTGAAGTGAACCCTGAAGTGAATGCTGAGACGCACACCCTGACCACGCCCGGCGCCGAGATCACGTATGACGTCCGTAAGTCCGCCGGCCCCGTCCTGCTGCTGATCGGCTCGCCGATGGACGCGAACGGCTTCGTGACGCTGGCCGGCCACTTCGAGGACCGCACGGTCGTCACCTACGACCCGCGCGGGGTCAGCCGCAGCAAGTTCACCGACGGCGGCACCGGGGCTTCCCCCGAGCAGCACGCCGATGACCTGAGCCGCATCATCGACGCCGTCGGCGGCGGCCCGGTCGACATCTTCGCCTCCAGCGGCGGCGCCGTCAACGCCCTCGCCCTGGTCGCCGCCCACCCCGAGCAGGTGCGCACGCTGATCGCGCACGAGCCGCCCCTCGTCGGCGTGCTGCCCGACAGCGAGACCGCGTCCGCCGCGACGAAGGCCCTCGCCGACCTCTACCAGCGCGCGGGTTTCGGCCCGGCGGTGGTCCGGTTCATCATGATCGGCAGCCATAAGGGAGAGATCCCGGCCGGCTGGATCGACGAGCCCGCGCCCAGCCCCGCCGATTTCGGCCTGCCCACCGACGACGACGGTGACCGCACCAACCCGATGCTCGGTGAGCACTTCATCTCCTGCACGCATTACGAGCCCGACTTCGAGGCTCTGCGCGCCGCCCCGACGCGCGTCGTGGTCGGTGTCGGCGAGGAGTCGAAGGACGAGCTGGCCCACCGTGGCGGACTGGGTGTCGCCGCCGGCCTCGGCGTCGAGCCGACCTTCTTCCCGAGTCATCACGGCGGCTTCCTCGGCGGCGAGTACGGCCGGAGCGGCGACCCGGACAACTTCGCCGCCACGCTACGTCGGGCCCTGGACGAGGGCTGACCGGTCGGAGTCCGTCGATCGCTCAGCGGCGGCGTTCGCGGATGATCGTGGTCGATGTCTCGCCGGGTGCCTCGGGCTCGCGGTGCTCCCGTCCGACCTCGGCGAACCCGGCCTTGGCGGCCACCCGCCCCGAGGCCACGTTCGCCTGGTCGTACTTGATAGCCACCCGCTTGATGCCGGGCAGCGCGAGAGCCACCCGGGTGATCGCCTCGACCGCCGCCGTCATGTAGCCGCGCCCGGCGAAGGGCGAGCGCGTCCAATAGCCGATCTCGAGCACGTCCGGCCCCATCCGCGTCATCAGCCCGATCGAGCCGATGAGCTCCCCGATCGTCGTGAAGATCGCGTAATTGAACTGCGTGCCCTCCGTCCAGGCCTCCCCTGATCGCGCGATGTAGTCCCGCGAAGACTCCGGACCGTAGTCGTCGGTGGCCCACGGCAGGAACGGCCGCAGCTCCGGCATCGACTCCGTGACGGCGGCCAGGGCCTCGTCGGCCCACTCGGGTTCCCAGCGCTTGAGCACCAGATCCCCGGCATTGATCATTTCTGGGAGTTCCATGCCGAGAGCTTTCCGCGCGGTCCCGCCGGCGGCAAATCTTTTCCGTTCCCAGGCCCGCTCGATACAGTGCCGGATGACCTTTGTGACGTCGAGTGACATCAGCGAGGCGGACAGGACGTACCTCGAACGGGCCGTCGCGCTGGCCTGGGACGCGCGCAAACGCGGCGACCACCCCTTCGGCGCTCTGCTGATCGGGCCCGGTGAGAGCGTCGCCGAGGCGCTCAACTCCACCGTGACCCAGGCCGACCCGACCGGGCACGCCGAGACCAATCTCGTCCGGATCGTCGGTGCGTGGCCGGCGGAGGTGCTGCGGTTGAGCACGCTTTACACGAGCACCGAGCCGTGCGCCATGTGCGCCGGGGCGATCTACTGGTCGGGCATCGGGCGGATGGTCTTCGCCTTCTCGGCCGAGGAACTCGCCGCGCTGGTCGACGAGGAGGAGGGTGTGCCCCCGCTGCGGCTCTCGTCCCGGGAGGTCTTCGCCCGGGGCGGCCGGCCGATCGTCGTCGACGGGCCCGCCGCGCTGACCAGCGCCGCCGAGGTGCATCGAGGTTTCTGGAAATAGCGCGCCGGTCGGCTGGTCGATCTTGACCGGACGGACGGGTGTCCAGGCGCAAGCGGTGGTTTACGGGCAGGGTCGATCCGTGGTCCTGTAGCGAGGCTGTGTGAACACGACCCGTCGCGGAGGCTCTCCCATGACTGCAAGTACCGCTGCGGCCGTGCCGACGGCTGTCGCCGCACCGGTAGCGGCCAAGCCGTCGCGCAACCGGTACATCGACACGCTCCGGGCCCTGGCGATCCTGCGGGTCGTGGTCTACCACGCGTTCGGCTGGGCCTGGCTCACCTACGTGCTGCCCGCGATGGGCGTCATGTTCGCGATCGCCGGCTCGCTGATGGCCGCGTCGCTCGCGAAGGCCGGCACCCGCAAGGCCGTGTGGTCGCGCATCCGGCGCCTGCTGCCCGCGCTGTGGACGTTCGCCGCGGTGGCGCTGCCCCTGATGTTCTGGCACGGCTGGTCGACGAGCGACCCCGACCACCCGCTGCACAAGCTGAACCTGATCTTCTGGCTCTTCCCGCTGGAGGACCCGCCCGGCAGCTCCTGGGGTGAGCCGTTCTGGGAGGTCCTCTGGTACCTCCGGGCGTACCTGATCTTCGTCCTGGTCTCGCCGATCCTGTATTTCCTCTACAAGCGGCTCGGTTGGGCGATGGTGGCGCTGCCGCTGGTCGCCCTCACCGTGCTGATGCTGACCGGTTTCCGCCTGCCCGACCCGATCGACGGGATCATGTGGGACTTCGTCACGTATGCCGCCTGCTGGATGGTCGGCTTCGCGCACCGGGACGGCCGCCTCCATCGCATGCCGATCGCCCTGTACGTGACCGTGGTGACCGTCGTCGGCAGCATCGGCCTCTACTGGCTTTACACCCACCCGACCTCGTACGGGTACGACCTCAACGAGGACCCGGTCGCCCGCACCCTGTGGTCGTTGGCCTTCGTCATGATCGTGCTCCGCTTCCGTCCCACGATGGCGATCCTCGACCGGGTCAAGTGGGCCGCGGAGTCGGTGCGAGTCATCAACGCCCGGGCGATCACGATCTACCTGTGGCACTTCCCGCTGATCACGCTGGGTGCGTTGCTGCTCGAGCACTATCACGTTCCGTGGGCGACCTTCCAATACGTGGTGTGGATGCTCGTAGTCGAGGGGGTGCTGGTGCTGGGGGCCGTGCTGGTGTTCGGCTGGGTCGAGGACGTGTCGGCCAAGCGGCCGGCGTCGCTGTGGCCGAGCGCGGGCGGCCCGGCCGTCGCCATCGCTGCGGCCGGAGCGCCGGGTACGCCGGTGAGCCCCACCGTCCGTACCGAAGGGCCTCTCTCCTCCGGCCCGCAGGCTGGAGCCGGCTATGGTTCCGCCGCCCGGTCCACGGTCTACGGTTCGGCCTCGGCTCGCGGGGTCGCCCGCGTCGAGGGCCTGAGCCCGGAAAAGCCGCCGACCGACTGAGCCGTGGCGCTGAGCCTCACCGCCGGCGTGCGCGGCGGGTGAGGACGATCGCGAGGAAGACGCCGAGCAGGGCGACGGTGCCGGCGACCACGGCGATGTAGTCGAACGACGACGAACCGGACTCGGCGACCGGCCGGGGGCCGGCGGGGGCGGCCGCTGACGATGAGTTCGATGCGGCGGGCGATGCCGGAGATGCGGCTGTGGCGGGCCGGTCCGCGAGCGCGTAGCGGAGGATCACCGGGCGGAGGCCGGGCTGCTGCCCGGAGGCCTCCGAGACGGTCAGCACGGCGTTGCCGTCGCTGCTGTAGGTGAGCGATTCGCCCTGCGGCTCGTCGGGGAGCGGGATCTGGTGCGGTCGGCCGGACGTCAGTGCCCGGACCGGGTCGCCGTCGGGAACGTCGTACTCGAAGGCGTCGGCATAGGTCCGCAGGACGACGTGGCGGCCGTCGGGCGAGGTGGCGGCGCCGGTGACGACCGCGCGGCCCAGGAACGAGAACGGGTTGCTCGTGCCGGTCAGCGGCACCGTGACCTCGCCGGCCCGGCGCAACGGGGTGGTGGCGTCGCGCCGCAGGGCGCGGGCCGGCACGTACAGGACCGCGGTTCCACCGCTCTTGGTGACGACGATCGGATCGCCGGTCGGCGAGACCAGGAGGGCCTCGGCGTCGTGCGGCCCGTCCGGGTACGACAACCGGTGGAGGACGGGGCTCTTCGCGCCGGGCGCGAGCTTCCACAGCGCGACCGTGCTCCGGCTGCGCCCGTTGTCGCCGATGTCGGCCACCCACAGCGTCCCGTCGGCGGCCCGTCCCAGGTCCTCGGTGTCGCGCGGCCGGGACGGATACTTCACGGTCCGCGTGACCCGGCAGGTCTTGTTCAGGAAGAAGATCCGTCGCCGATCCGCGAAGTCGGACCCGTCGTTGACGACGACATAGCCGTCACCGGTGGCGACCATCCCCGAGATCTCGTCCAACCGCTTGTCACGGATAGTGCAGACCCGGGCCGGTGCGGCGGCGTGCTCGGCGGCCACCGCGGGCTCGGCGAGGGCCGCTGCGAGCGGGGAAGCGGCCATGAGCGGGGAAGCGGCCACGAGCGGGGGAGTGGATAACAGTGCGGCTATCGTCAGGCCCGTCGGCATTGTTATGCGTACGATGACCGATTTAACATCCTGGACATGAGTCGCCCGACGATTTACGACGTGGCGCGCGAGGCGGGAGTGGCCGCGTCGACGGTCTCGCGGGCCTACGCGCGCCCGGGCCGGGTCAACGCCGACACCGCGCAGCGCATCTTCGAGGCGGCCGAGAAGCTGGGCTATCGCACCGCTACGGCGCCGGCGCGGCAGCCGAGCGGCGGTGTGCAGAACGCGATCGCGCTGGTCGTCGCGGATGTCACCAACCCGTTCTACGGCGACATCATCAAGGGCGCCTACGAGGCCGCGCGCGAGGCGGGCTACCAGCTGATCCTGTCGCACACCAACGAGTCTCCCAAGGTCGAGCGACAAACCATCGAGCAGGAGCTCGCACAGGTCGACGGCGTGGTGATCGCCAGCTCGCGGATGACCGACTCGGCGCTGCGCATGGTGGCCAAGCAGAAGGCCGTCGTCCTGCTCAACCGGATCATCCCGGAGGCCAACTGCGTGCTCAACGACGCCGAGCGTGGCATCCGGCGGGCGGTGGAGCACCTCGCCTCGCTCGGCCACGACCGGATCACGTACGTGGCCGGGCCCGAGGCCAGTTGGTCGGACGGGGTGCGGTGGCGGGCGCTGCGGCAGGCCACGGCCGATCTCGGGCTCGAGGCGCGGCGGCTGGGGCCGTACGAGCCGACCGTGCTGGCCGGGCTCGGCGCCGCCCTGCACGTGGCCGAGACCGACTCGACGGCCGTGCAGGCCTACAACGACCAGCTCGCCATCGGGATCGTCAAGGGCCTGAGTCGTCTCGGGGTGATCGTCCCCGAGCAGGTCAGCGTGGTCGGCTTCGACAACATCATCTTCGACGAGCTGGTCGAGCCGCAGCTGACGACCATCGCGTCGCCGCTCTACCGGATGGGTTTCACCGGCGTCCAGAACTGCATCGCCGTGGCCCAGGGCGCGAAGCCCAGCGGCCGGCCGCTCGTGCTCCCCGTACGGCTGATCGTGCGCAGGTCGACCGCTCAGCGCAGGCGGAACAGGACCTCCCCGGCGCGCGGCACGACCAACGTGTCCGGATCGGCCGCGAACGCCGCCACGTCGATCGTCGCCGGGTCGGCGTAGCCGAGGTTCACCGACCGGCACACCTCCTCTCCGATGCCGGTGGCCAGCGTGACGTCGACCCGCGGCCGCTCGATGCGCGTTTCCGGATCGAACGTGCCCGCTCCGCGCAGATGGGTCGAGTGCGCGAGCACCCCCCAGTGCACGTTCTTGAACGTGTCCCACTGCTGCACGAAGTAGTCCCGGCAGTGATAGCCGATCTCGTAGATCTGTGGATGACTCGCCGCGATCTCGGTGATGTGCGGCGCGTACAGGATGACCTCGCCGCCGTCGGCGACCACCGGCTCGACCTTGTAGAAGCCCTTCGCACCGGTCCAGATCTCGTCGTACATGGCTGGGATCAGCGACAGCACCCGCCGGACGGGCCGGTCGAGGTAGGTCACGTGGGTGGCCGCGCTGATCTCGGCGGCGCTCGCCCACGACGAGATGCAGTCGCCGAACGAGACCGAGTGCAGGGCGGCGCTTCTGTCGCCGCGTTGTGTCGCGTACGCGCGGTCGGGGACCCCGGCGTCGGCCTCCGGGACGTCGTCCTGCGACTCGGCCGTGACGACACAGAAGGCGTACGTCTCGGCCGGGATCAGAGCCGCACCGTCGTTGATGAGCGCGCGCACCGGGGTGAGCCCGGTCGTCCCGATGATCTCGGCCGAGGTGATCAGCGCCCCCAGCCAGTGCGACACGTCGATGATCTGCTGACCGGCCACGCCCGGGAAGAAGTATTTGTTGCCTCCGGACATCCCGACCACCTCGTGCGGCAGCACCGGCCCGACCACGAGCGCGATGTCGTGCTCGACCACAGCTCGGTTGAGCAGCACCGGCACGTCCCCGCTCAGCCGCCCGCTCGACAGTTCGGCGATGCGCGCACTGGGGATGGTCCCCAGGTTCGCGAAGGTCGACGGCTCCCACCACTCGTGGTTGAGCACCTCGGTGCCCGGATAGACCCCCACATGCGCCGCGAGAGCCTCGGGCGTCATGGCGCCGTGCGTTCCCAGGGCGATGAGCACGGTCAGCCGCGACACCCGCCCGTGCAGAGCCTGATGGACGGCGCTCACCAACAGCGGTAGCGGGCACGTGCGAGTCGCGTCGGGGACCAGCACACAGACGCTGCGCCCGTCCACGTGCAGCTCCGAAAGGTGCGCGATCACGAACTCGCGCACCTCGGACTCGGTGAGCACCCGATCGGCCCCGCCCACCCGGGCGGCCCGTCCAGTCGTCGCGGAAGTCACTCCTTGATCCTGCTCCCCAGCGCGCGCCGGGCCCACCCGAACGACATGCGGTGCGACTCGAGCTTCGACTGCACGGACGGCTCGTCGACCTCGATCATGAAGTCACCGTCGTACGGGTCGGGGATCGCCGCGAGCACCGCGTCGAAGTCGACCACGCCCAGGCCCGGCTCGGCCCAGAGCCGCTTGGAGGCCGTCGTCTCGCGGTACGAACCCCCGCCGCCGGAAAGGTGGTCGGGGAACACGTCCTTGATGTGGATGCCGCCGAGCCGGTCGGCGTAGCGGGTGATGAACGGGGCCGGCTCGATCCCGGCCCAGCGCAGGTGACCGGTGTCCGGGCCGAAGCCGATCACGTCCGGGCCCAGGTCGTCCAGCAGCCGCGTGATCTCGTACTCGGTCTCGAAGATCCCGCCGACGTGAGAGTGATGCAGGGGCCGCAGCCCCTCGGCGGCCAGCGCCTGGCACACCGCACCGCAGAAGTCGATGGCCTGGGTCAGGCGGTCCTCGTCGAAGCCCGCGCCGACGGCCGGCTGTTCGATCCGCAGGGGCACCGCCATCGACGAGATCATCGTGCGGTCGAGGCCGAGTTCGAGCTGGGTACCGGCGAACTGCTTGGCCCGCTCCACCTCGTCGGCGACCGCGACCGACTCGTCGAACGGCGAGTTGAACAGGCTCAGCGCCGGTTCCAGCCCGTACCGGCCGATCCAGGTCCGGTAGTCCGAAGCGCTCATGTCGTCGGGCACGTCCGCCTTGACCGCCGTGAAGCCGATCGCGTGGAAATCCGCGAACGCCTCGTCGAACACCGCACGGGTCTTGCCGGCCGAGGCCCAGTACGGGATGGGGTTCGCCGCGATCCGGCTCATCCGAGCCGCACCGGCTTCCCGGTGCGCGCCGACTCGTACGCCCCGGTGATCACGGCGATCGATTGACGGTTGGTCTCCAGGTCGATGCGCAACCGCGCAGTTCCGGCCAGCGCGTCGAGGAAGTTCAGATATTGCCGGCGGTGCGCGTCCGACAGCGCGCCCGGGTTGCTGCTCGCGGTCTCCGCACCGCCGCTCGAGGTCGCCTGCGTCGTGCCCATCAGCCGCTGCTCGATGGCCTGGCCGACCGGCGTGGCGTGGAAGAACGCGAGCTCGTCGTTGTCGATGACGGCCGACCCGCGATCGCCGTGCACCTGGAGACGAGCACTGAGGCCCGGGTACGCCGAGGTGCTCGCGTGCAGCACGCCGAGGGCCCCCGACTCGAACCGCACGACACCCGCCGCCACGTCCTCGACCTCGATCCGCTCGTGCGCGAGTGTGCCCGTATAGGCGAAAACCTCCACCGGTCGCCCGAGCGCCGCGACGAGCAGGTCGACTGTGTGCACACCCTGGTTCATGAGCGCACCGCCGCCGTCGAGCTCCCAGGTACCGCGCCAGTCGCCGGAGTCGTAGTAGCTCTGCCCGCGCCACCAGTCGATCGCCGCGATGCCCGAGCTGACCCGCCCGAACTCGCCCGCCGCGATGGCCGCGAGGGTCTTCTCGGTGGCGGGGTCGAAGCGGTGCTGCGAGATGACGGTGGCCAGCGTGCCGGCCTTGTCGCGGGCCTGGATGATCTCGTCGGTCCGCTCGACCGTGATCTCCGCCGGCTTCTCGATGATTACGTGTTTGCCCGCTTCGAGGGCTTCGATCGCCACCGAGCCGTGGTGGCCGGTCGGCGTGCACACGACGACGACGTCGATCTCCTCGGCCATGAGGGCGTCGCCCAGCGACGTGTACGGGTTGCCGCCGCGCGCCGAGGCCAGTTCCGCGGCGCGTTCCGGGACGACGTCGACGACCGCCGCCAGCCGCAGCCGGTCAGCGAGCTGGGAGATCACCTGTCCGTGGTGCCGCCCGATGACGCCCGCACCCACCAGCGCGAACGACGGGACGCTCGCACTGTTCGTTTCCCGCGCGGCTGCGGTCGTTGCGCGCGGGGTGCTCCTCGTCTCGTGCTCGTTCTGCTCGCTCACGCGTACTCGATCCCTTCGGTCTTGAGCAGGCCGGTGAAGGCCCGATGAGCGGTACGGAACAGGTCGGGCCCGGAGAACCCGCCGGTGGCGTGCCCCGCCGCGAGGTGCGGTTCGAGCGAGAAAAACCCGTCGAACCCGTCGTGCCGCAGCGCCCGGATCGTCGCCGCGACCTCACCGTCGCCCTCCCCGGCCGGCACTACCGTGCCGTCCCCCGCACGGGCATCCTTGATCTGCAGGTATTCGACGTGCGGGCGCAACTGCGCGTACCCGTCGGTGTACGGCCGCACCCCGACCTGCACGAAGTTCGCCGGATCCCAGGCCAGCCGCAGATAGGGCGAGCCGACCGAGCGGATCAGGTCGAGGCACCGGCTGGGCACGTCGCCGTAGATCTCCTTCTCGTTCTCGTGCAACAGGATCAGGTCGGCCTCCTCGGCGACACGCACCAGTGCGCGCATTCGCTCAATCACTTCCGCGCGATGAGCGGCCGGATCGTCCCCGGCGGGCATGAAGAACGAGAAGATCCTGAGGTACGGGGCCGCAAGCAACTGGGCCACCTCGGCGGCGTGCCGCATGCGTTCCAGATGTGGTCCGAAGTCCTCGGTGATCGGGATCTTCCCGATGGGCGAGCCGATCGAGGACACCATCAGCTCGTACGCGGCCAGGGTCTGCTTGACCGTGTCGAGCTGATCGGGGGAGAGGTCCAGGATGTTGACGTCCCAGGCGCTGCGCACCTCGACGTGTGTCATGCCGAGTCCCGTGACGACCTCGCACTGCTCGGTGAAGTCGGGGGAGATCTCGTCGGAGAATCCGGAGAGAGTCCACATCGCAGGGCGCCTTTCAGCTGGTGTGCCGGTAGATCTCGTCGATCAGATGCTGTGTCTTGAGCGCTTCCGACGGCCCGATCCAGAACGGCTCCGGGTCGGCGAGCGAACGGTAGAAGTCGGCGATGAGCAACTCGTGCGACGCCCCCCAGTAGGAGCGCCCCGCGTTGCCCGAGGTCAGTTCGGTGATCGTCTCGACCCGCCCGTCCGCGTACGCCACCGTCAGATCGCCCCGCAGCAGCAGGGTCCCGTGCTCCGCGACGATCTCCAGCGTCACCGGCGAATCCACCGCGTTGGCGACCGTCGCGAAAAAGACGCTTCGCCCACCTGGCGCGTGGTCGAGCAGCACGTGCGCGGTGTCCTCGACGTCGATCGGGAGGTCGCCGTAGCGGCCGGCGTGACCGCGCAGCGCGGTCACCTCGCCGAGCAGCCACTGCAGCAGGTCGAGCGTGTGGATCGCCTGGTTGATCAGGACGCCGCCGCCGGCCCGGCGTTTCTCGCCGCGCCACGGCCTGGCCGCGTAGTAGGCCGCGTCGCGGTGCCACAGCACGGCCGCCGAACCGCCGACGGCCTGGCCCAGCTCACCCGACGCGAGCAGATCGCGGGCCGCCTGCGACGTCAGGTTGTAGCGGTTCTGCAGGCAGACACCGATCTTGACGTCGGGGTGGTTCTTGACCGCGGCGACGAGCCGGTCGGCTTCGGCGATCGTGTTCGCGACCGGCTTTTCGAGCAGCACGTGCACGCCTCGCTCAAGCGCGTCGATCGCGATCGGCACGTGTCGGTCGTGCGGTGTGCAGATGTGCACGACGTCCGGCCGGACCTCGTCGAGGAAGTCCCGGTGGTCACGGCCTGAGTCGCAGACGCCGACCAGGTCGACGCCCAGCGTCTCGATCGCCGCGAGGTGCACCACCGAGACCGTCCCGGGGCCGATCAGCGCTACCCTCACTTGACGCTGCCCGCGGTCAGCCCGCCCACCAGATAGCGCTGGAAGACGAGGTACAGCAGCACCACCGGGGCCGCGCAGATCAGCGCTGCCGCCATCATCTGCGAGTAGACCGGCAGCGCGCCGCCCTCCTGCTGGGACCCGAAGATCTGCAGAGCGACAGCCGCGGTGTGCGTTTCCGGCCGGGTGAGCACTGAGGCGAACAGGACGTCGTTCCAGCCGAGCAGGAACGCGAAGATGCCGGAGACGACGATCGCGGGCAGGCTGAGCGGGAAGACGATCCGCCACAGGATGATGATCGTGGCCGCGCCCTCGGTGCGGGCCGCCTCCTCGAGCTCCCGGGGCAGCCCGCGCAGGTAGGTCACCATCACCCAGGTCGAGAACGGCAGGGCGAAGGTCAGATAGGCCAGGAACAGCCCCCAGCGCGTGCCGATCACCGTCAGGCCCAGGTAGTTGCCGGCCGACGAGAAGAGCACGAAGACCGGCAGCAGCATCAGCGTGCCCGGGATGCTCTGCAGACCGACCAGCCCGCGCAGAATCGTCAGCCGCCCGACGAACGTGTAGCGGACCAGCACGTACGCCGTGGTCGTGCCCAGTAGCGCCGAAGCGACCGCCGTGCCGGCGCAGACGAGCAAACTGTTCACGATGCCGGTGGACAAGTCGGCGGTGGTCCAGATGCGCGAGTAGCTGTCCAGGCTGAACGAGCTCGGCCAGTACTCGCCGGACGCCACGCCCACATCGCTGTTGAGCGAGGCGAGCATGATGTACCCCACCGGAATGAGCACCATCGTGCAGAGCAGCACGGTGAGTGTCACCAGCACCCACCGAGGCAGCAGCCGAGTCGCCTCCGCCGAGGCGGAAGCGGAACGAGAGCCAGGCCGGAAGCCGGGGCGAACGGTGGACCGGGAGCTGGGAACAGTGGCGGAGGTACTCACCTGGGACCCCCTTCCTCATGCACGTCCAGCCGAACAGCGCGCAAGTAGATGAACAACGGAATCGCGATCAGGATCAGCGAGAGCACTGCCATCGCCGCGCTCAGCCCGAACCGCAGACTCTGGAAGCTGGTGACGTAGACCAGCATCGGCATCACGTTGACGTCGTCCGGCGCGGGCGCTCCGAACAGCACGAACGGTAACGTGAAGTTGTTGATGTGGTTGAGCGTCGCGAGCAGGCAGGCCAGCAGCACCGGACCGCGCAGGTACGGCAGGATCACCCGGCTCAGCTTCGGCCACCAGGTCGCCCCGTCCACCGCCGACGCCTCGTGCACCTCGTGGTCCACGGACTGCAACGCCGCCAACGCCAGCAGATAGATGAACGGCCAGGCCGCCCAGATCTCGACGAGCACCAGCGCCCAGTACGACCGGGGGCCGCTCAGCCACAGTCCGCCGTCGATGCCGACCTTGGACAGCCACGCGTTGACCACCCCGTCCGGCTGCAACATCGTCCGCCACACCGTGGCTACCACGAACGACGGCAGCACGTACGGAATGAGGAACACCGCCCGCACCAGGCCTCGGCCCTTGTACGCGTTCTGGGTGACCAGCGCCGCCGCGATGCCGATCGGCACGGTCGCGATAGTCGAGAGCACCGCGAACGAGACACTGATCCAGATCGAGTTGAGCAGGCCTGAGCTGAACGACTCGACGTAGTTGCCGAGCCCGATGAAGGGCGCCTCGACCCACCGCCGCAGGGTGTACTGATCGAGGTCGATCATCGAGATCCACAGCGCCAGGACCAGCGGGATCCCGATGATCAGGACCATCAGCACACCACCGGGCGTGAGTAGCCAGAGCGGGCGCTGCCGCTCGGTCACCCCCTTACGGCGTACGTCTTGGGACTGTGCCTTCTGCGGAGGCGGGGCGAGGGTCGTCATCTACTTGGCCCTGTCCAGGGAGGTCTGCGCCGACTTCTGCGCGTCCGCGATCCGGGCGTCGATCTGCGCCGGGCTGATCGAGCCCTTCGAGAGGTCGGGCAGCGACTGCACGGCCACGTTGGTCAGCGCGAGCTGAATGTCCGCCCAGGCGCCGGTGAACGGCGTCGCGACCGACTTCTTGGCAGCCTCGGTCACCGGCCCGAGCTGCGGGTCGGAGGCCAGCGTCTGCAGCGCCGTCGCGGTGGCCGGCAGGTTGCCGAACTTCTTGTAGTAGTCGACCTGCGCCTCCTGGTCGGTGACCAGCTTGACGTACTCGAAGGCGAGGTCCTTGTTCTTGGAATAGTCGGCGACCAGCAGGTTGTCGCCCGAGAGGATGCTGGCGGCCTCGACCCCGCCGGCCGGGCGGGTGGTCGCGCCGGGCGGCACGGTCGGCAGCAGTGCGAACTTCCACTTGCCCTTGACCGCGCCCTGCTCCAGCGAGTTGATCGCGGTCGGCGTGGTCAGCATGAAGTAGCCGGTCTTGCCCTTGGCGAACGCGGCCACTGCCTGCGGGTTGGTCCAGCCGATCGCGGCCGGGTCGACCACCTTGTCGGTGGTCAGCCAGCCGAAGTACGTCTGGTACGCCTTCTGCACGGTCGGATCCTGCAAACGCGCGGTCTTACCATCCACGAGGGGATTGCCGGCCTGCACCGACATGCCCCAGACGAACTTCCACGGGTCGAAGTTGTCCTTGTACGCGATCGCCATGCCGTACTGATCACCCTTGGTGAGCTGTTTGGCCTGCTGACCCAGTTCGTCCCAGGTGGTGGCCGGCTTGTCGATGCCGGCGGCCTTCAGAAGCTCGGTGTTGTACGCCATCACGAACGGGCGGCTGACCCACGGGACGCCGATCTGGTTCTGCTCGTCCGGCCCCGAGATGCCGAGCGTGGCCGGGTTGAACTTCTCCTTGCCGCCGATCTTGCCCCACTCCGCGTCGCCCAGCTTCACGAAGGCGCCGGTCGAGTAGGCCGTCGGCGTGAACGTGGTGCCGACCGCGTACACGTCTGGCCCGGAGCCCGAGACCACTGAGGTCTGGATCTTCGTCAGCTCGTCGTTGGCGCTCGCGAACGTCTCGAACTTCACCTGTGCGCCGGTGGCCGCCTTGAACTTCTCGCTGATCGTCTTCTGCCAGGCCGAGAACTCCTCGGGGTACTGAGTGTTCGCCGCGATCAGGACGTTCAGGGTCTTGCCGGCGCCCCCCTCGGCATCCGCGTCCCCGTCGCCGCCACAGGCCGCGAGGGCCAGCGTCAGGGCCGACATACCGGCCAGGGCGGTAAGTTTCCTGGGGTTCATCAAGGTCTCCTCTGAGCCGCTGCCGGTACGGAGTGATCAGGGTCACTGTGGGGCGGCGTGGCAGTGGAGGGCAACGGGTTGCCAGTTGTTGCCCCGCCGGTCAGGCAACAACTGGCAACTGATTGCCAGCTTCGAGGCCCCGCCGTGAGGCTCGGGCGCATGGCTGCCCTGACGTTGCACCCCGACCGGCTGCTACCCGCCGACCCGGGCGTACGGTCGATCGCCCGCCGCCTCTACCAGGAGGTGCGCGACCTGCCGATCATCAGTCCGCACGGGCACGTCGACCCGCGGCTGATCCTCGACGACACGCCGTTCGTGGATCCGACCTCACTGTTCATCCAGCCCGACCATTACGTGACGCGGCTGCTGCACGCGGGCGGGGTGCCGTTGGCGTCGCTGGGTGTGGGGGAGGGGCCGCTCCCCGACGATCGAGCGCGCGAAGCTTGGCGCTTGTTCTGCGCGAATTGGCAACTTTTCCGCGGCACGCCGGTGCGTTTCTGGTTCGAGTCGTCGTTCGCGGACATCTTCGGCATCGCGGAGCGTCCCGCCGCGGACAACGCGGACCGGCTTTACGACCAGATCGCCGAGCAGTTGGGCCAGGCCGGCCATCGCCCCCGCGCCCTGCTCGACCGGTTCACCATCGACTTCCTGGCGACGACCGACGACCCCGCGGACGACCTGGCCGCCCACCGAGCCCTGCGCGCCGACCCGGCGATCCGTACGCGGGTGGCGCCGACCTTCCGCCCCGACCGTTACCTGGAGGTCGGCCGCCCCGGCTGGCCCGAACTGGTCAAGGAGGTGGGCGGCGACGTCG
>DASRYP010000792.1:0-2002 GCA_035687165.1 Actinoplanes sp.
CGGATGTGCGCCGGTCGGCGATTGTTGCTCGACCTCTCCACAGTGCACGCACGACGTTGCGGAAGTCTCCTCGGCGATATGACAGTTCCGTGACGGAGCCCGGAAGCCGTCGCACCGCCGGGCATCAAACTGGTGCAGACCGTCCGCCGTACGTCCTCCCACCCGGGTGTGCGGGCGGAACTCGACAGCCTGGTGGCCGGGCCGACCTCGGGGGAGTGAACGGCCGGGCTGAGTTCGGCATCGGCCGGCGGGACGGCCCGGGCCGACGTGGGCGCGGGCTGATCAGCGAGCCGGGGATCAGCGAGCCGGGGATCAGCGAGCCAGGGCTGGATGCCGGCTCTCCCACTCGTGCCGCACCTTGGTCGGCAGGTGCAGATGGCGCCAGATCCGCCGCAGCACCCCCGGATTGAGCAAAGCGTTGATCTCGCAGCAGTCGGCGGCCTGGCAGAGCACGGTCTGATACGCCTGCCGCTGCTGCGCCGGATCCTCCAGGTTCAGCAAGCGCCTCGTGCGATGACCGGTGGCCATGTGTTTCGGCAGTTCGAGCACGCCGACGCTGTGACCGTGCAGCTCGTCGAGGCTGTCGGGGACGCTGGGGGCCCGGTGGGCCGCGCCGCGTTGCTGGCGCCCGTCCCGGGTGGCTACGTACGGCATGGGCCTCACGTTAGGCTCGCCCCGTTGCGTCGGGCGCCGGGTCGGCCGGACGGGTGGTCAGAGTGCCGACTGCGTTATGAGTGATATTCGGCATGTCGCTCGTACCGGTCAGGGCGGGACAATCAAGCCCGGTGCACGTGGACGGAAACAGATGGGGTCAAGGGTGGATACACCGATTCTCAAGCGGCTGCGCGAGGGCTCGATCGGCACGGGCACGGTCATCGACGGGCCGTTCGGGCCGCGCCGGGTGACCTACGCCGACCAGACCGCGTCCGGCGAGGCGCTCGACTTCGTCGAGGATCACATCCGCGACACGGTCCTGACCGGTTACGCGAACACGCACACCGAGGCGTCGTCGACCGGCGCGCAGACCGGTGCGCTGCGCGAGCAGGCCCGCGAGATGATTCACCGCGGCGTCGGCGCCGGCCCCGAGGACGTGGTGCTCTTCTGCGGTTCGGGCTCGACGACGGCGGTCAACAAGCTGGTCGCGCTGCTCGGCCTGCGCGTCCCGGAAAACCTCGACGACCGGTACGGGTGGAGTGCCCAGATCCCGGTGGCCGAGCGCCCGGTGGTCTTCGTCGGCCCCTACGAGCACCACTCCAACGTCCTGCCCTGGCGCGAGTCGATCGCCGACGTGGTCGAGATCGCCAGTGACGGCCGTGGCCGGCCCGACCTCGAGGATCTGCGAAAGGCCCTGCTGACGTACGCGGACCGGCGGTTGCGGATCGGAAGCTTCTCGGCCGCGTCGAACGTGACCGGCGTGATCACCGACGTCGACGACATCGCGGCGCTGCTGCGCGAGCACGGCGCCCTGTCGGTCTGGGACTACGCCGCGGGCGGCCCCTACCTGCCGATCACGATGCGGGACAAGGACGCGTTGTTCCTGTCCCCGCACAAGTTCCCCGGCGGCCCGCAGACCCCCGGCGTGCTGGTGATCGGCAAACATCTGCTGGTCAACAAAGTGCCGACGGTTCCCGGCGGCGGCACGGTCGCGTTCGTCGACCCCGACAGCCACCGCTACCTGGACGACCCGATCGCCCGCGAGGAGGGCGGCACCCCCGCGATCGTCGAGTCGATCCGGGCCGGCCTGGTGTTCCAGGTCAAGGAATCGGTCGGCACCGACCTGATCGGTTCGCAGGAGCACCGCCTGTGGCAGCGGGCCCGCGAACGCTGGACGGCCGACAACCGCATCGAGATCCTGGGCGACCTGCGATCGGCACGCCTACCGATCGTGTCGTTCCAGATCCGCGCGGGCCAGCGGCACCTCCACCACAACTTCGTGGTGACGCTGCTCAACGACCTCTTCGGCATCCAGGCGCGCGGCGGCTGCAGCTGCGCCGGCCCGTAC
>DASRYP010000793.1:0-4734 GCA_035687165.1 Actinoplanes sp.
GCCGACGACACGATGGTGATGTACGCGGGCCGCATGGTGGAGGGCGGCGACAGCGAGTCGGTGACCCAGTCGCCGGCCCACCCGTACACCCGGCTCCTGATCGACTCCGCGCCGGACCCGGACCGGATCGCGAACATGCTCGGTGACGCCGAGGACCGCGGCAACGGCGAACCGCCCAGCCTGATCAAGCCACCGACGGGCTGCCGCTTCCACCCGCGCTGCCCGATGGCGATGACCCGCTGCACCACCGACCTGCCCGTCGCGATCGAGATCGGCGACGCCCCGGGCCACTGGGCCGCGTGCTGGCTCTTCGACGAAGCCACCGTGGCAGCCGCGCAACCCGGAGAAGCGGCGGTGGCCAAGTGAAGTATTTCCTGCAGCGCATCGCGTTCTACCTCTTCACCGCCTGGGCCGCGATCACCCTGAACTTCTTCATCCCGCGCCTGGTGCCGGGCGACCCGGTGCAGTCGCTGATCGCCAAGTACCGCGGCCAGCTCAGCAGCGAGGCGATCAGGTCCCTCTACGTGCTCTTCGGCCTGGACAAGAAGGAGAGCCTCGGCAAGCAGTACCTCGACTACTGGGGTCAGATCTTCCACGGTGACCTGGGCCTGTCCTTCACGTTCTTCCCGGCGCCGGTCTCGCAGGTCATCGCGCAGGCGCTGCCCTGGACGATCCTACTGGTCGGCATCACCACGATCATCAGCTTCTTCCTCGGCACCGGCCTGGGCGTGCTGGCCGGCTGGCGACGCGGTTCGTGGACCGACGGCCTGCTGCCGGTCACCACGTTCTTCTCCAGCGTGCCGTACTTCTGGCTCGGCATCATCGCGATCTACCTGCTCGCCGGGCCGGACAGCTTCTTCCCGTCCTCCGGCGGTTTCGACTCGGGCCTGGTGCCCGCGTGGGACCAGTACTTCATCCCCAGCGCCATCCAGCACAGCCTGCTCCCGGCGCTGACCATCCTGATCTCGTCGGTCAGCGGTTGGATCCTGAGCATGCGCAACATGATGGTGACGGTGTCGTCCGAGGACTACATCACCGTCGCGCACGCCAAGGGCCTCTCCGAACGGCGGGTCGCGCTCAGTTACGCGGCTCGCAACGCGCTGCTCCCGAACGTGTCGGGCTTCGCGCTCTCGCTCGGCTTCATCGTCGGCGGAACGCTGCTGGTGGAGATCGTCTTCTCGTACCCGGGCCTGGGTTTCACGCTCCTGCAGGGGCTGGGGGCCAAGGACTATCCGCTCATGCAGGGCATCTTCCTGGTCATCACGATCTCGGTGCTGGTCGCGAACCTGCTGGCCGACGTGGCCTACCTGCTCCTCGACCCGCGCACCCGCAAGGAGGGCTGAGTGATGACGATCCCCACCTCGAGCATCGGTCAGGTCATTCCCGGCCAGGGCTCGATGGCCCAGCCGGAGCCGGCCAAGCCGAGCCGGGCGAAGCGGCAGCGATTCCTGTTCCTGCGCAACGGCAAGGCCGCGACCGGCCTGAGCATCCTCGGCATCTACGTGCTCTTCGCGATCATCGGGCCGTGGATCGCGCCCTACGACCCGAGCGCGCGCGGCAACGACCTGGTGCGGGGCCCCTCGGCCGACCACTGGCTGGGCACCACCCACCTCGGCCAGGACGTCTTCAGCCAGATCCTGGTCGGCACCCGCAGTGTCGTCTACGTCGGCTTCCTGGCCGGCATCATCGCAACCGTCCTGTCGGTGCTGCTCGGCGTGACCGCGGGTTACCTCGGCGGCAAGACCGACGACGCGCTCTCCGCCTTCGCGAACGTCATCCTGGTGATCCCGGCGATCCCGCTGATGATCATCATCACGTCGGTCCTCAACAACGCCGGCGACACCCTGATCGCGCTGGTCATCGGCCTGACCTCGTGGTCCTGGAACGCCCGGGTGCTGCGGGCCCAGACGCTCTCGTTGCGGCGGCGCGACTACGTCGAGGCGTCCCGGGCCGCCGGCGAGAAGACCTGGCGGATCATCGTCTTCGAGTTGCTGCCGAACCTGACCGCGGTGATCGCCTCGGGCTTCGTCGGCACGGTCATCTTCGCGGTCCTCTCCGAGATCACCCTGGCCTTCATCGGCATCGTCTCGAACGACGGTTGGAACTGGGGCACGATCCTGTTCTGGGCCCAGGGACAACAGGCGCTCGGCCAGAACGCCTGGTGGTGGTTCGTGCCCGCCGGTCTGGCGATCGCCCTGCTCGGCACCGCGCTCTCCCTGATCAACTTCGGCATCGACGAGTTCGTCAGCCCGCGCCTGCGCAGTGCGGGCAAGACCAAGCTCAAGACGGCCTCCGGCGGCACCGTACGGATGCGGATCGGCTTCACCCCCGTGCTGTCCAACTCGGCCGAGCCCCGTACGCACGCCCGGATCCGTCCCGACGGCGTGACGCCGGTCGCCCGAGAGGTGGTCAACTAGATGGAACCCGTACTCGAGATCCGCAACTTGAACGTCGACTACGGGCTCGGCGACCGGGCCGTGCGCGCGGTCCGCGACGTCAACCTCACGCTGCACCGGGGCGAGGTGCTCGGCCTGGCCGGTGAGAGCGGCTCCGGCAAGTCGACCCTGGCCTACGGGCTGACCCGGCTGCTCGCCCCGCCCGGCGTCATCACCGGTGGCGAGGTCATCTACCACCCCGAGAAGGGCGACCCGTACGACGTCCTCGGTCTCACCGACCGGGCGCTGCGCGCGTTCCGCTGGGCCGAGACGGCGATCGTGTTCCAGGGCGCGATGAACTCGCTCAACCCGGTGCACAAGATCGCGACCCAGCTCACCGACGTGCTCAAGGCCCACGAGCCGAAGATGAGCGACCACACCCGCAACGCCCGGGCCCGCGAGATGCTCAAGCTCGTCGGGATCTCCCCGGACCGGATGGACGCGTACCCGCATCAGCTCTCCGGCGGAATGCGGCAGCGCGTCATGATCGGCATGGCACTGATCCTGCGGCCACAGGTGGTGATCATGGACGAGCCGACCACCGCCCTCGACGTGGTGATGCAGCGGCAGATCCTGGGCCAGCTCATCGAACTGCGGGAACGGCTCGGCTTCTCGGTCATCTTCATCACCCACGACCTGTCGCTGCTGGTCGAGTTCTCCAACCGGATCGCCATCATGTACGGCGGGCGGATCGTCGAGGAGGCACCCGCGGGCACGATCTACCGGGACGCTCTCCACCCGTACTCGAAGGGTCTGCTCGGCTCCTTCCCGGCGCTGCGCGGACCGCGTCGGGAGCTGGCCGGCATCCCCGGGTCGCCGCCCGACCTGGCCGGCATGCCCAGTGGCTGCTCGTTCCACCCCCGCTGTCCCAAGGCGTTCGAGCCCTGCTCGGGCCACATCCCCGTGCTCGGCCGCCCGGACACCCCGGACGGAGCCGTACGTACCGTCGCGTGCTGGCTGCATCCGACGGAGCAACCCGTCGGATGAAACGGGGGCCGGTCCGCCACCACGGATCGGCCCCCACTTTTTCTATCCCCCTGGAGTGCCATGAACCCCACCACCGTCACCACCCCGATCCCGCTCGCCACCGGCCTGCCACCGGGCTTCCTCTGGGGTGTCGCGACCGCCGCCTACCAGATCGAGGGCGCCGCCGCCGAGGACGGCCGGACACCATCCATCTGGGACACGTTCGCGCGAGTGCCCGGCGCGGTCGTCAACGCCGACAACGGCGACGTGGCGTGCGACCACTACCACCGGATGCCGCAGGACGTGGCGCTGATGAAGAGGCTCGGTGTGGACAGCTACCGGTTCTCGGTGGCCTGGCCGCGGATCCAACCCGGCGGACGCGGCCCGGTCAACCCGGCCGGACTCGCCTTCTACGAGCGGCTCGTCGACGAACTGCTGGAGAACGGCATCGCGCCCTGGGTGACGCTCTACCACTGGGATCTGCCGCAGGAGTTGGAGGACGCGGGCGGCTGGCCGAACCGGGACACGGCCTACCGCTTCGCCGACTACGCCTCGCTGGTCTTCGACAAACTGCAGGATCGGGTCGACACGTTCACGACCCTGAACGAGCCGTGGTGCTCGGCCTTCCTGGGCTACCACATCGGCGTGCACGCCCCCGGCCGCAAGGACTTCGACGCGTCGCTCGCCGCCACCCACCACCTGCTCCTCGGGCACGGCCTGGCCACGCAGGCCGTGCGGGCCGCCGAGACCAGGCCGCACACGTACGGGATCACGCTGAACATGGGCACAGCTGACCCGCACGGCGACACGGAGGCCGACCGCGACGCCGCCCGCCGGGCCGACGGCATGGGGCTGCGGCTCTACCTCGACCCGCTGCGCCGCGGCGAATACCCCGCGGACATCGTCGCCGACCTGGCCGCGCGCGGGTCAGCGCTGCCCGTGCTCGACGGCGACCTGGAGATCATCTCCACGCCGTTCGACGTGCTCGGCGTCAACTTCTACTTCGGACAGGACTTCACCGGCACGGACGCCGACGGCAACACCCACGACGCGGCGGGCGAACCGATCGTCCGGTCCGTCTTCCCCGACACCCCGCGAACCGCGATGGACTGGCCGATCACCCCCGAACGCTTCACCCGCCTGCTGGTACGCCTGCACGAGGACTACCCCGGCCTACCGATGATCATCACGGAGAACGGCGCGGCCTTCGACGACCTGCCGGACGAGTCGGGCTACGTGGCCGACAACGACCGTACGTCGTATCTCGCGTCGCACATCGCCGCGGTCGTCGACGCGCGTGCGCAGGGGGCCGACGTGCGGGGGTACTTCGCGT
>DASRYP010000794.1:0-12156 GCA_035687165.1 Actinoplanes sp.
TGGGGCGCCCTGCTCGAGGCGATCATCGCCGGCACCGATCCGATCAACTCGGCGGAGGACGGCTGGCCCACCTTCAACGACTGGCCGCAGCACGACACGATGCTGCACGAGGCGTCGTACTTCCGAAGCCTGGAACGATCCTGGCGGTCCGGTCAGCGGGTGCTCAACGTGCTTCTGGTCGCGAACCGGGTGATCTGCGGGCTGACCCTGGAACACACCTCGTGCGACGAGATGGACCAGGTCCGGGCTCAGGCCGGCTATCTGCGCGAGATGCAGGACTACGTGGACGCCCGCAGCGGTGGTCCCGGCAAGGGCTGGTTCCGGTTGGCCACCACCCCGGCCCAGGTGCGTCAGATCGCCGCCCAGGGCAAGCTGGCCGTCACCATCGGCGTGGAGAACTCCGAGATCTTCGGCTGCCGGGAGGTCGGCGACGTGCCGCAGTGCACCCGGGCCCAGCTCGACGCCGGTCTCGACGAGCTGGCGAGCCTGGGCGTCAGCGGCCTCTATCCGGTGCACAAGTTCGACAACGCGTTCGGCGGTACCCGCTTCGACGAGGGTGTCACCGGCGCCGCGGTCAACGTCGGCAACCTGATCTCCACCGGCCACTGGTGGCAGGCGACCTCGTGCACCGGACCGTCGGACAACGAGCAGCCCCTGGTCAGCGACGACCTCGCCCGGCTGCTGCAACTCGGGGTCGGCCTGCCGGCCGGTGCGGTCCTGCCGGTCTATCCGAGTGGCAAGATCTGCAACGTACGCGGTCTGACCGATCTCGGCCGCTACCTGATCGAGCGCATGATGGACCGCGGCATGGTCATCCACATCGACCACATGAGCGTGAAGGCCGCCTCGGCCGTGCTGGACATGGCCGAGCAGGCCCGCTACCCGGGCGTCGCCTCGGTGCACAGCTGGTCCGACCCGTCCATGATCAACCGGGTGCTCGGCGTCGGCGGGTTCGTCGCCGGTTACGCCTTCGCGGCGCAGGACGACGGCCAGGACACGCCCACGTTCCTCGACCAGTGGCGGGCGAACAAGAGCCTGGCCAACGGTGCAAGGATCACCGGGTACGGGGTCGGCACCGACGTGAACGGTCTGGGCGTGCAGGCCGCCCCGCGCCTGGATGCGGGGTCCCGCCCGCTCACCTATCCGTTTACCGCGACCAACGGCACCACGGTCGCCAGGCAGGTCTACGGCTCCCGCACGTTCGACCTCAACACTGACGGCGTCGCCCAGTACGGGCTCTACGCGGACTGGATCACCGATCTGATCGGTCAGGCGGGCCCGGACGCGGCGGCCCTGCGCCGGGATCTGCTCAGCGGAGCGGAGGCATACACCGCGATGTGGGAGAAGGCGCGCGCCTAGCATGTTCGACTTTGGGTCGGCGGGATTCAGCGGACTGCGACGGTGTTGCAGGGGTGCGCGAGCCCAGAAAGGGGGCGTTCGCGGTCGCCTCAGGCGATCTCACGCGGCCGGCTGACAAGATGGTCCGGACGTCACTTGGACAGGGATATCTTCAACCCATGCGATCACCCGTTCGGACTGTGTCGGCCCGTATCGCCGGGCCGGTGACGATCGGTGTCCTCGTTGTGGCGCTGGCCCTGCTCTGGGTCGTCTGGCGGCCGCCGGGCCAGCGCATCGGGAGCTACCTCGGTCAGTTCTTCGGTGCTGAGGCAGTCCTGCTCTTCTCGGTCGCCTTGGTGCTTATCAGCACCTTGCCGTGGGTGGAGCTATGGTTCGACGGCATCGACCGTGCCGCGATCTGGCACCGGCGGCTGGCGATCACCGGGCTGGTCCTGCTGGCGCCGCACATCCTGATGTCGTCGAATCCTGAAGGCAGCCGATTCGGCAGTCCGCTCGCCGTGACCGGGGCGGTCGGCCTGGTGGTGCTCGCCTTGTGGGCGATCCTGCCCCGGTGGCAGTCGATGGTCCCGCGGCCGTTACGTGCGCTGGTCATCGCGGCCCGGGACGCACCGGGTGTCGCGGTGGTCCGGCGGCTTTTCGGCGGTTACGAACGCTGGCGTACGTTGCACCGGACGACCGGTCTGTTCGTCGCGGCGGGGTTCGTTCACGGCCTTCTCGACGGCACTCCGTTTCATGGTTCCGCGGTGCTGCGATGGAGCTACGTGGCGATCGGCGCGGTCGGGTTGGCCTTCTACGTCTACCGGGAGCTGCTGGCCCGGTTCTTCGTGTCGTTGCACGACTATCAGGTCGATGCCGTCCAGGAGATCGAGCCGGGTCTGGTGGAGGTAGCGCTGCGCCCGATCGGTCGGGGCGTCACCTTCGTGCCGGGCCAGTTCGCCATGGTGTACCTGGAAGCCAAGGATGGCTGGCACCGGCATCCGTTCACGATCGCCAGTGCCCCGCGGGAAGGAGTCCTGCGGTTCACGATCAAGGCGTTGGGTGACTACACCTCGCGCCTGCACGAGCTCATCGAGCCGGGGATGCCCGCGGTGATCGGGGGTCCCCACGGACGTTTCGACCATCGGCGGGGCACACGGCGGCAGGTGTGGATCGCTGGTGGCGTCGGTGTCGCACCGTTTCTCAGCTGGTTGCGGGCGCTCGACGACCCCTTGCCGTACCAGGTGGACTTCTTCTACACCGCCGTCGGTAATCCGGCGTTCGCCGAGGAGATCCGGGCGATCGCCGACCGGCAGGCGAACCTGTCCGTCCACATCATCGACAGCGCTGTCGACGGCCGGCTGACGCCGCAAGAAGTTCTCGCCGAGGCTGGGGACCACCCGGCGGAGCTGTCTGCTTTCATGTGCGGTCCCGCAGCCATGCTGGCCACCTTCGAGACGCAGCTGCGGCGGGCGGGAGTCGCCTCCCGGCATATCCACCGGGAATATTTCGACTGGCGCTGACCGGCGTCGGCCGATGCCGCAGATCTTCCTTGGTGGGTGCGGGCGAGCCGCGTTCTGCGCCGGTCAGCCGCCGTCGGGGCGAGGCGGTAGCCGGAGCTCAGGTGACCGGCGTCCACCGTGGGGGCTTGCCGGGCGGGTCGGTAATCCTGCCGAATACCAGGTCGGCGAAGTGGTTGCCGAAGCCGATGGTGGCGGGGGCGCGCAACTCGGCGAGTACCCGTTCCCGGGAGCGGGCGGCCTGCTCGGGCTGGACGTCGGAGGCGGCGCCCCACTCGGGGTGGGTGATCTGCAGGGGTGAGTGCAGGGCGTCACCGAACGCCAGCAGCGTCCCCTCGGTCGTCGTCACGACATAACCGGCGTGGCCGGGGGTGTGGCCGGGCAGCTCCAGCAGGCGGACGCCGGGGAAGATCTCGTCGCCCTCGGCGGCCCCGACGGCGCGCGCCGGGCGGGCCGGGCCCCATTCGGCGGCTGCGGCCACGAACTGGGCATGCGGGAACAGGCTGGCCCAGCCGGTGTGGTCCTCGTGCAGGTGGGTGAGGGCGATCGTGTCGATGTCGGCGGGGGAGACCCCCAGCGCCCGCAGCGAATCGGGCAGGGCGCCGCCTGTGAGGTCGCCCAGCGGTGCGATGGTCGTCGCGGCCGGGAGGTGGCGCGGGCCGAAGCCGGTGTCGATGAGCATGGCCCGGTTGTCGCGCCGGATGAGCAACGCGCCGATGCCGGCGGTCAGACAACCCGCCGGGTCGAGCCACTCGGCGTTTTCGGACCAAACCGCCTCGGCGGCGCCGGGGAACCAGCCCCGTGGCACCAGCTGGACCGCGCCGTCGGGCAGGTAGTCGATGGTGGTGTCGCCCAGGGCCAGGCTGCGGGCCGTGCCGGGCGTGGTGCGGCGGTCGTTCACGCGGCGCGGCCCGCACCGGACGTCGTGGACAGGGCCAGCGACGGCAGGCGGCCGCTGTCGTCGGGGAGCGCCAGGTAGACCATGAGGCGCAGGTCCGGATCCTCGGCGATGGTCAGCGCCGTCTGCTCGAAGACCAAGCGGCCCAGGCGAGGGTGCCGGAACAGGACGACGCCGGGCGACTCCTGCTGGATCTCGTGCCGAGACCACAGCTCGGCGAACTCGCCGCTGGCCGCGTGCAGGCGGTCGATCAGGCGCTGGAACTCGGCGTCGGCCAGGAGGCGCCCGGCGCTCGCCCGGAGGTGGGCCACCATGCGGCGGGCGACCTCGTCGCGTTCCAAGTAGCGCTCGCTGATCAGCGAATCGGAGAAGAACGCCATCGGGCAGTTGTAACCCTGGTCGGTCACCCCGAAGATCGAGGTGGCGGTCGGGTTGGCCGCGATGACGTCGCCGTAGCTGTCGATCACGTAGGCCGGGTTGGGCGACCAGCCGTCGGCGATGCGGCGTAGCCGGTCGACCTCGAGGGTGCGGCGGCGGCCGGCCGGGTCGGGCGGGTTGAGGTGGCACAGACGGTAGAGGTGGGCCCGCTCGGTGTCGTCAAGCTGCAGCGCCCGGGCCAGCGCGTCGAGCACGGCGCTGGACACCCTGATGTCGCGGCCCTGCTCGAGCCACGTGTACCAGGAAACGCCGACCCCGGCGAGAACGGCGACCTCCTCGCGGCGCAGGCCGGGAGTGCGGCGCCGGCCGTGGCTGACAATTCCGGTCTCCTCCGGCGAGAGCCGAGCACGGCGACTGCGTAAGAAATCACGCAACTCGGCACGCTGCGGCGGAGGCTTCTCAGCGTGAACCGTCACCGCTGAATTGTATGAAACAACGGAAAGTCCGGTCAACTGAAACACCTTGATCAAACACGTATGGCGGAGGTCACGCCGATCGAAGAAATACCGGAATGACCACGGGAAAATGCAATTAACGCAGTGCCGGTGGTGGGGGCACACCACCGGCACTGCCGGTCGCCCTCGGTCAGGCTGCGGGTTCGCTGACCGGCGGGGACACCAGGAGAGGTTCCGGGCGGTGCCGGGGGAAGGCCAGCGCGATCAGGATGGTGCCGGCGATGCCGGCGGCCGCCACGTAGGCCGCGGTGCGGATGCCGTCGGCGATCCCGGCGACGTCGGCCGTGCCGTCCAGGGCGCCGCTGCTGGCGTTGGCGACAGCGACCAGCACCGCCAGCCCCAGCGCACCGCCGACCTGCTGACCGGTCACCACGATGCCGGAGCCGACACCCTGGTGCTCGGGGGAGACCCCGCTCAGCGCCGCCGCGAACATCGCCGTGAACAGGATGCCCTGACCGATGCTCAGTACGGCCAGGCCGGGCGCGATGCTGAGGTACGAGCCGCCGGGAGTCACCGCCGCCGCGAAAGCGACGGTGCCCACCACGCCGAGCGCCAGCCCGGCGATCAGCGCGTTGCGCACGCCGAAGCGGGTCGACATGCGACCGCCGATCTGGGTGCCGACCAGCACACCGACGCAGGGCAGCACGAAGCCGAAGCCACTGCTCAGCGGGTTGTAGCCGAGCACCTCCGAGAAATACATGGTGAAGAAGTAGGCCAGAGCGCCGAACGTGGCCATGAACGAGGCGGTGACCACCACCCCCGTGCTCAGGCTGCGATTGGCGAGCAGCCGCAACGGCATCAGCGGGTCCAGGCTGCGCGACTCGATGAACAGGAACGCGCCGAGCAGCAGCACCGCCCCGATCAGGCTGCCCAGCACCACCGTGGAGGTCCATCCGCTGGTCGGGCCCTGCACCAGCGCGAACACCAGCAGGGTGGCGCCGGCCGTGGCGGTCAGCGCGCCGGCCACGTCGAAGCTGCGGCCGGTCTCGCGTCGGCCGTCGGCGGGGAGCAGCCAGAACGCGGCGACCAGGCCGGCGACGGCGAGCGGGACGTTGACGAAGAAGACGCCGCGCCAGCCGACGGTCTCGGTCAGCACGCCGCCCAGCAGGGAGCCGAGCACCATGCCGCTGCTGCCCGCGCCGCCCCAGACCGCCAGCGCCCGGTTGCGTTCGCGACCCTCCGGGAACAGCGAGCTGATCAGGGCCAGGAGGGTCGGGGAGAGCAGCGCGCCGCCCAGACCCTGCACGGCGCGGGCCGCGATCAGCAGCTCGGGTCCCTCGGCCAGGCCACCGGCGAGCGACGAGACCGCGTACAAGAAGAGGCCCGCGATGAACATCCGGCGGCGGCCGAACAGGTCGGCCGCGCGTCCGCCGAGCAGCAGGAAGCCGCCGAACGCGACGGCGTAGGCGCTGACCACCCACTGCAGGGTCTGCTCGGAGAACTGCAGTCCGTCGCCGATCGCGGGCAGGCCCACGAAGACGATGGTGTAGTCGACGGCAATGATGAGCTGGGCGAAGGCCAGCAGCCCGAGGGTCAGCCCCAGGTGCCGGCGGGACGTGCCCGTCGTTGTGGTCATGATCGGTCGTCCAATCCGGATTCAGTAGCGCAGGGCCCAGGCGAGCCGCCGCTGGATCGATTTCTGTCGCTGGGCGTCGTGGAACCGGGCATCGGCCTCGAGCACCGCGGTGGCCTCGTGGACTCGCTGCTCGGCCTCCTCGATGGCCTTGTCGAGGGGCATTACCGTGGGCAGCTCGAAGAGGTCGATGATCTTCGCCAACCGGTCCGGGATGCTGCCGCCGACCACGTGGTAGGGCAGGCCCATGTCCTCGAGCGCCTCGATGAGCAGGTCGTCGGAGAGGCGCCGGAACTTCTCCGACACCGGGCGGTGCCCGTCGGGGTGCATGTCGAACTCGACCGGCAGATGCACGTACGCGTCGTAAAGCCGTTTCGCCCTTGCCTTGGTGATGTCACCCAGGGTGTCGGTGTATCGCTGGTAGAAGTGCTTGACCGGCAGCCCGGCCACGGTTTTGATCGCGCTGACCCACCAAGGTGCGCCAGGGTTGATGCCGACCCGCATGCGGGCCTCGAAGTAGACCCACTCGTGGAAGACGCCGCCGTCGGAGATGAACGGTCCCGGGCCGGCCTCGTTGTGCACCCGCTCCTCGAAGCGGCGCAGCCCGAGCTTGACCAGTTCCATCGCGTTGAGGTCCATCACGGTCTTGCCGGGCACGAGGTCGATCAGCAGTTCGCGCGAGGTCTTGGCGTGGGTACGCGGAACGCCGGTGGCCAGCGACAGGGCCTCGGTCGTGGTGCTCTTGCCGGTGGAGTAGGTGCCGGAGATGGCGAGGCGCAGATCCTGCTTCACGAAACCGTTCCTCTCTAAACAGGGGCGGGCGACTTCAGCGCACCGGCCAGCTGGTGCACGCGCTGGGGCAGGGCGCCGCGGACCACGAGCACCGGCACGCCCAGCCGGCTGAGCGTCTCGAGCAACAACTCGTCGGAAATGATCCGGAACTGCTCGCTGATCGGCCGGTTGTCGTCGGCCAGCGGGAACTCGATCGGCAGGAAGGCGAACAGGTCGTACGCCTGGGCCGCGTGTCGCCGCACCAGCCAGCCCAGCTGTTCGAGCACGCCGCGGTAGAGGTCGTCGTCACCGGTCCGTTCGTGCTGGCGCAGGTGCACACCGTCGTCCGGATAGCTGCCGGTGGCCAGGCGCACCATGCCGTAGACCCAGTCGTGCACGACCGAGCCGTCGGAGACGAAGCCGTCGGGCAGCCGCGACTCGGCCACCACGCGTTCGACGTACCGCTCGGTGATCATCTGCAGGAGCTCGGGGGCGGTGCAGTCGCGGATGGTGCGCCCGGAGTCGCCGAGCGGCGCGAGCATCGGCGACCCGTGCGTGCGGGGCAGGCCGGTCTGCTCGGCGAACGCCTTGCTGAGGGTGGTTTTCCCCGATCCGTACGAGCCGACGAGCGCGATCCGCCGTCCGGCTCCGCTTTGTGCCGACATGGGGAGAATCCTGGCCGCCGGCCGCCGGACCAACCAGGAGTGCGTTTATCGTGGTGTTGCCACCACCATGTTGGTCACCACCACGGGGGGCCGTTTTCCCGCACTTTCGCTGCTGATTGACGGGTGCGCCGGCCAATACGATTAGCAAACCCTGGTGACATCATTACCGGCACTGCCAGAGTGGGGATTCCTCAACCACTCGGGGGCGATGATGGAAAATGCTACAGTCTCGAACCTGCTTTATTACGAGAATGTTGACGACCGTCTCGGGCCGGCGGAGAGAAGGTTCTTCGGGGCCGGGTTCCGCCGTTCCTCGCACACCACCCGCCAGGTGCGTATCACCGGCGGGCGCATCGAGGCGCGAGCCGGCGTGCGTTACCCGGCCGACTGGTCCAGCAAGGGTGGTGTCGACCAGCTACCCCACCTGAGCACGGTCGACGTGCTGGTGCTCGGCGCCCAGTTCGCCGAGCTGGCGATCGCCCGGTCGCACGGCCTTGACGCCTTGAGGCGCGGCGCCATGTGGTTGCGGGACGTCCGCATCCGGGCCGGGCGCGTGCCGTTGGAGGAGGGCCTCGACGACTTCGCGGTGTCGGCGGTCCTCGTGGATACCAGCGACGAGGACGTGGTCATCCCCGGTTTCCGGGTCTCGACCGTCGAAGCGCAGGTCGGGCCCCTGCGGATCAGCTGCGTCGTCGAGCACCCGCCATCGGCCGGGCCCGAGGTCGTCCGCGACAGTCTGGACGAGAACAGCCTGGACAAGGCGCTCGGTGACCCGGGCGCACGGTTCTACGGCAGCGGGTACCGCGCCTTCCGCACCTCGGTACGCGACCTCCAGGTGGACCGCACTACTTCCCGGGCCACGGCGACGGCCACGGTCCGGGCCGGTGACCACCACGCGGGCGAGGGCTTGGACGGGTTCCGTCAGCCCAGTGCCTCGATCATCGACTGCTTCGTGACCGGTCTGCAGATCGGCCAGATCCTGCTCTACGAGCTGGACGCGGTCGACCGCGCGCACAGCCAGACCCTGTGGATGCGGCAGACCACGTGGGAGGTGGCCTCGCCGGCACCCGTACGGCCGGGGCCGGTCGCGGTGCGGGCGGCGCTGGAGAACGTACGTCTGCTGGAACGCGCGGCCGACGATCGCTGGCGCACCGCCGACATCGTCACCCGGATGGCCGGGCTGTCCCTGCGCTGCTCGGTCGCGCACCGCCTGGGGCAGGCCGGATGAGCCGCGCAGCCGTGCTCGAGGCCACCGGCGCGGCCCTGCCGCCGCGGGTCGTCACCAACGCCGAGCTCGCCGAGCGCCTGGACACCTCCGACGAGTGGATCCGCGGCCGCACCGGCATCGGCACCCGGCACGTGGCCGACCCCGGCACCGGCACCGGCGACCTGGCCGTCGCGGCCGGGCGTGACGCTCTGGCCGGGGTGAGCGGCGAGGTCGACATGCTCGTGCTGGCCACCACCACGCCGGATCATCCGTGCCCGGCCACCGCGCCGGACGTGGCGTACCGGCTCGGGCTCGGCGGGATCGCCGCCTTCGACGTCGCGGCGGTCTGCTCCGGTTTCGTCTACGCGCTGGCCACCGCGGCCGGCGCGATCGCCGCGGGTACGGCCCGGCGGGTGCTGGTCATCGGCGCCGAGACCTATTCCCGGATCCTGGACCCCACCGACCGCACCACGTCGGTCATCTTCGGCGACGGCGCCGGCGCGTTCGTACTACGCGCTGGTGAGGCCCGCGAGCGGGGCGCGTTCACGGGGTTCGACCTCGGCTCGGACGGATCGCTCAAAGACCTGATCATGGTGCCCGGCGGCGCGGCCGGACCCTACTTCACGATGCGCGGCAAGGACGTCTTCGCCAGCGCGGTCACCCGCATGGCCGAATCCGGCCGCGCTGCCCTCAAGCACGCCGGCTGGGCGGCCGCCGATGTCGACCGGTTCATCGGACACCAGGCCAACGCCCGGATCCTGCAGGCCGTCGCCGGTCTGCTCGACGTCGGCCCGGACCGGGTGGAGATGAACCTCGACCGGGTGGGCAACACGTCCGCCGCGTCGATCCCGCTCGCGGTCGCCGACGCGCTCGCCGCGGGCCGGCTGCGGCCGGGCGACCGGGTCCTGCTCAGCGCCTTCGGCGGCGGGCTGACCTGGGGATCGACCGCGCTCGTGTGGCCGTCCTGACCAGCCTCTGAATACCCCGAAGGAAGGGAACACGATGACGCAGCAGATCACCGGTACGGTTCTGGACCTCATCGGCGGGATCACCGGTGCCGACCTCACCGGCACCCGGCCCGACACGCTCATCGACGACCTCGATCTCGACTCGCTCGTGCTCGTCGAGCTGTCGGTCGTGCTCAAGCAGCGTCTCGACGTCGCGATCAGCCACGACGAACTGGCCGACTGCGGCACGGTCGACGAGATCGCCACCCTGGTCGGCTCGCGCGCCGGCGCCACGGCCTAGACCATGCGGCCCGCCGCGCTGTTCGACGTGGACGGCACGCTGATCACCACCACGAGCCTGTTCAGCTTCCTGCGGTCCTGGTTCGCGGTGCTCGGCCGGCCGGCCGAGGACTACCAGCGGTTCCGGGCCACCCTCGCCGCGATGACCGCGTCGGGGGTCCCGCGCGAACAGACCAACCGGAGCTACTTCCGGGCGTACGCGGGACACGACGCGGCCGCAATCGCCGAGCACGGCCGCCGCTGGTTCGCCGAGGAGGCGGCCCGCGGCGGCCTGTTCCACGACGAGGTCCTGTCCCGGCTGCGCGAGCACGCCGCGGACGGGTCGCTCGTCGTGCTCGTCTCGGGATCCTTCCCCGCATGCCTCGATCCGATCCGGGAGCGGATCCGGACCGATGTGCTGATCTGCTCCCGGCCGGTGATCCGCGACGGCGTCTACACCGGAGAGGTCGAGGTGCCGATGATCGGGGAGGCGAAGGCCCACGCGGTGCGCCGGCTCGCCGCCGAACGTGGTCTCGATCTCGGGCGCAGCTACGCCTACGGCGACCATCTCAGCGACCTGCCGATCCTGCGCTGTGTCGGGCACCCCGTGCAGGTCGGCGGCGACGAGGCGCTGACCGTCATCGCGCGGACCGAGGGCTGGCCGGTCGTGCCGGCCGCCCGGCGACCCGGCCGACCAGCTCCCGCTCCACGGCCGAGCCCTTCTCGGGCTGATGCACGATGATGATGTTGCGTCCGTCGAAGGTCTGCATCTTCACGTGGTTGAGTCGGACGCGGCCCAGCTCCCGGTGGTGGAACACGCGCCAGGACGGTCCCGGTTCGACCAGATCACCGCGCTCCCACAGCTCGCGGAACTCGGAGCTGCAGCCGAGCAACTGCTCGACCAGCCCGGCGAACTCCGGCTCGGCCAGTCGGGCGCCGGCCGACGCCCGGAACAACGCGACCGCGTACCGGGCCTCCTCGTGCCAGTCCGGGAAGAACCCCCGGTTCTCCGGCTGGAACACCAGTAGCAACTTGTTGCGCTGCGCCGACGGGATCGAGCCCAGGTGCGGAAAGAGGATCTCGCAGGAGTGGTTCCAGGCCAGGATGTCCAGCCGCTGGTTGAACATCGAGGCCGGCAGTGGGTCGAGATGGTCCAGCAAGGACACGTACTCCGGGGGCACCAGAAAGCGCAGCGCCTCGGGCGGCGGCTGCTCGCCGGCCAAGCCGAACAGGTGCTCGAGCTCCACCCGGTTCAGCGCCAGGGCGTCGGCCAGCGAGGCCAGCAACTCCCGCGAGACCCGCACCCCTCGGCCCTGCTCGAGCCAGGTGTACCAGGTCAGACTCATCCCGGCCCGCGCCGCCAGCTCCTCGCGGCGCAGCCCTGGTGTCCGCCGGCGTTGTGCCGGTCGTCCGGCAACCGGCTCCGGCGGCGTCATGCGTTCGCGCCGCCGCCGCAGAAACGTCGCCAGTTCACGGCTGCGCACTTCCGTCACACGATCCACAGTGGTGCCCCCGCACGATGAGTGATAATTGCCTGACGTAGTGTGCCGAGCCAACGCCACGGGCGGCAACCGCAATGACGGTGACAGACGGCGGTGAGCAGGTAAAAGGCCAACGTGACATGTTTGTTAACAGACAGTTGCTGAAAGAGTGGTCCCCGTGATCAAGCCGCAGGCGCTCCTGCTCGACTTCGGTGGTGTCATTGCCGAGGCGCCGCCGCAGAGCGACATCTCCGACCGACTGATCAACGCCGTCCACCGGGTCGTTCAGGGGGCCGTCGACCGCGGGCGTATCGCCGCCGCCCTGACCGCCGCATCCGGCACCTACGCGAAGTGGCGTGACACGCAGACGACCGAGATCCCGCACGAGCATCTGTGGGCCGGCATCGTCGCCCCGGACTGGCCGGAAACCGCCCGACAGGCCGTACGCCGGGAGGCCGGCGAGCTGAGCCGCATCTGGGCGCACCGGGTCGGCTGGCAGGTGCGTCCGGGCATCCCCGAATGCCTCGCCGCCGGCCTGCCGGTGGCGGTGGTCAGCAACACCCTCAGCGGCGCGGCGCACCGCGACT
>DASRYP010000795.1:0-3266 GCA_035687165.1 Actinoplanes sp.
GGCGTACGTCCGTGCCCCTGGTCGAGTTGCGGCTGCGGGTGCCGTTCGGCAAGGCTCCGCTGCCCCGGGCCACGCTGCTCTCGCAGGCCCTGTTCAGCGGCACCGGTGCGCTCTCCAGCGTCGAGATCGCGGCCGAGCTGCAGGCGGTCGGCGGCGGCCTCTCCGCCGGGCTCGACCCCGACCGGCTGGTGGTGAGCGGCAACTCGCTCGCCTCGGGCCTGGACCGCATGCTCGAGATCCTGGCCGACGTGCTCACCGACGCGACCTACCCGAACGACGAGGTGGCGACCGAGCGCGACCGCCTGGTCGACCACATCCAGGTCGCGCTGACCCAGCCCTCCCACCTGGCCCGAGCCGCCCTGCTCAAGCGGATGTTCGGCAAGCACCCGTACGCGGTGCAGACTCCCGAGCCCGAGCAGGTGCGCGGCGTCCGCCCGGCCCAACTGCGCACACTGCACGCCGAGCGGGTCCGCCCCGAGGGTGCGGTGCTGGTGCTGGTCGGCGATATCAACCCGGAGAAGGCGATCGACGCCGCCGAGAAGGCGCTCGGCAGCTGGACCGGCCCCGCCAAGATCGTCGAGGTGCCGCCCACCCCGCCGTTGGAGCCCGGCCCGCTGCTGCTGGTCGATCGCCCTGGCGCGGTCCAGTCGTCGCTGCGGATGGCCCTGCCCGCCCTGGAGCGCACCGACCCCGATTACGCCGCTCTCCAGCTCGCCAACCTGGTCTTCGGCGGCTATTTCTCGTCCCGCTGGGTCGAGAACATGCGTGAGGACAAGGGCTACACCTACGGCCCGCACACCGGCATCGAGCACTTCCACGCCGGCTCGGCGCTGGTGGTCTCGGCCGAGGTGGCCACCGAGGTGACCGGCCCGTCCCTGCTCGAGACCCGCTACGAGCTGGGCCGCATCGCCAGCCTCCCGCCCGGCGAGGAGGAACTCGAACAGGCCCGCCGGTACGCGCTCGGCACCCTGCGCCTCGGCATGTCCACCCAGGCCGGTCTGGCCGGTCTGGCCAGCATGTACGCGAGCTTCGGCCTGCGCCTCGACTACCTGCGGCAATACTCGGCCTCGCTGGCCACCGCGTCCCGTGAGCAGGTGGCCGAGGTGGCCACGCGCTTCCTCGCGCCGACCAAGGCGGTCACGGTCGTGCTCGGTGACGCCGACCGGGTCGAGTCGTCGCTCGCCGCGCTGACGACGGTGGAACGAAGCGCCGAGTGAGTGCCCCGGAACAACCTGATGTGCGGGAGCAGCCCGGCGGCCCGGCCGACGCGCCACCCCTGGCCCGCAGCACGCTCGACCGGGCCGCCGAGCACCGTACCGACGACGAGTGGCTGGCCGCGGCCTGGAGCCGCGGCCTGGTTCTGCCGGTCGACCTGAGCAAGGGCGGCCGGGCGCCGGTCACCGACGGCCCGGCCGGGCTCGCCCTGGTGCTGCTGCCCTCCGCCGAGGCATCCGCCGAGGTCGAGCACTGGTTCCTCGGCGTCGACGTCGACGGCACCCCGCTGTGGACGATCGACGCGCCGCTGTCCGATGTCGACGGCGTCCGTGCGGCCACCCTGCGCGACATCGGTCACTTGCTCGACGATCGGGACGCGGGCGTCTTCACGACGGCCGTGGCGCTGGGCAACTGGCACCGCAGCCACCTGTTCTCGCCGCGCACCGGGCTCCCCACCACGGTTGTGGAGGCGGGCTGGGCACGCCGGGACACCGAGGGCAACCTGATGTGGCCGCGCACCGACCCGGCGATGATCGTGCTGGTGCACGACGGGGTCGAGGGGCCCGAGGGCCGCTGCCTGCTCGGGCACAACGCGGCCTGGGGCCGGGCGGCCGACGGCGGGCTGCGCTTCTCGTGCCTGGCGGGCTACGTCGAGCCCGGTGAGTCGGCCGAGGCCAGCGTCGCCCGCGAGGTCGGCGAAGAGGTGGGCCTCGACCTCAGCTCGCTGCACTACGCCGGCAGCCAGTCGTGGCCGTTCCCGGGTTCGCTGATGCTCGGCTTTCACGCCACCGCCGACCCGGCGCAGGAGATCCGCCTCGACCCGGCGGAGATCGACGAGGCGCACTGGTTCACCCGCGACGACGTCGCCAAGATGATCGCGGGCGACTATCACCAGCCCGAGAGCGGCATCTCGATGGGTCTGCCGATGCCCTCTTCGATAGCTTTCTATCTGATTGAGCGTTGGTTGGGCGGTTTCGCCCGCTAACAGAATCAAGTCCGTCTAAGCAGAGAAGTTTTCTTCTTTTCCGGTAACCAAAAGGGCAGCCAGCCGCGTCTCGGTAGACAAAGACCGAGAGGTGGAATCGATGACGCAGGTGGAAGCGCCCGCATGGGCCCCGATGACCGCGGATGAGCGCGCCCAGTTCGACCGGGATGGGTTCCTCGTGGTGCCCGGGGTGCTGTCCGAGAGTGAGATCGAGATCGCGCGTGCCGCGGTCCTCGGCGCGTATGAGCGCGCCGGGAAGCCTGGTGGACACGGGCTCGGCTCGACGGGTGCCCTGCACCAGCTCTCCGCGGTGACCTCCCTTCCCGAGCTGGCGTTCCTGCTCGACCACCCGGTGGCGTTCCGCTACATCTGGTCGCTGCTCGGGTGGAATGTGCACGTCTACCACTCCCACATCGACGTGCATCCGCAGATCCACGAGAAGCAGAAGGACTGGTGGCACTGGCACCAGGACGGCGGACGGCAGAACCGGGAGATCGAGACCGATCCCCGCGCGATGCTGTCGGTCAAGCTGGCCTACTGGCTCTCCGACGTGAGCGAGACCGGCCGGGGCAACTTCACCGTGCTGCCGGGCAGCCACAAGACCAACTGGCTGCCCGGTCCGCCGAGCCGCGGCGTCCCGTGGCCGCAGCCCGAGGGTGCACTGCAGATCACCGCGAACCCGGGTGACCTGGTCGTCTTCGACCGTCGCCTCTGGCACGCGCGCTCCGACAACTACTCCGACATCACCCGCGTCGGCGCGTTCTTCGGTTACACCTATCGGTGGATCGCCGGTCGTGACGAGGTCGCCGACCTGCCGAACCGTCCCGAGTGGGCGGGCTTCAACGACGTGCAGCGCCAGCTGCTCGGCGGTGCGGGTGACGGCACCGGTGACCACGCCTGGGGCCACTACCCCGAGACGACGCCGCTCTACGGCGCGCTCAAGGAGCGGGGCCTGCTCGACTCCAGCATTCCGGCTCTGATCCCGTAAGACCCCCGTTAGAGTCCCCTATGTGGGGCAAACCGGGACATTAGACAAAGCGGCGACCGCGGCGGGCCGGCTCATCCT
>DASRYP010000796.1:0-7164 GCA_035687165.1 Actinoplanes sp.
TTCAACTCGGCGGCTCGCCGCACCGGCTGCAGCAACGCGCCGACCCGGTCGACGGCGACCGCCATCCGGGCGGCGTCGCGGGCGACCGCGGCGTACTCCTCATCGATCGTAGTGAAGGCGGAGTAGCGGCGGGCCTCCTCCGACCCGTCGTCCGCGCAGCGGCCGTGGGCCTGGCGCAGGGCTTCGGCGTAGCGCACGACGGCGGTGTCGGTGCGCCCGAGCCGCTCGGCGTCCCGGGCCTCGTCGGCCAGCCGGCGTAGTTCGAGCAGGTCGATCCGGGCCTGGTGCGGCACGAAACGGTAGGCGCCGTCGCGGCGCGGGAGCCACCGGCCCTCGGAGCGGGCGGGCAGCCCCGGTTCGAGGATCCGGCGCAGCGCCCCGATGAACCGGTGCAGGCTGTTGGCCGCGCTGGCCGGGGCCGAATGTCCCCAGAGCATGTCGGCCAGCTGGTGCACCGGGACGTCACGGCCGGCCCGGACCAGCAGCAGCCCGAGGAGCTGGCGCTGCTGCCGCGGGCCGAGGTTCAGCTCTTGCCGGCCGTTCCACGCCCGCACCGGGCCGAGCACGCTGAACCGGAAGACCGGCTCGGTCTCGCCGGGGGGCTCGGGCGGGTGGGTGCTCACGATCGGCACAACGTAGCGCAGAGATGTTCATGTGCGCCCGCGCTGAGAGATGGCCGTCACTGTGCAACCCCTCGGGTGGGGCGGGCTGTCGTGAACACCCACCACGGCGTCCCGCAATGTCCGCAGGGCGTAGTGCGCCCGGGACTTCACGGTGCCGACCGGGACGCCGAGCCGGTTCGCGGTCTCCCGCGTCGAACGGCCCTCGAAGTACAGCTCCGACAGGATCCGGCGATGCGCCTGGCTGAGCCCGTCCACCGCCGCACGCAGCGCGTGGATCGCCAACACGGTCTCCGGGGTGTCGTCGACGGTGGCGATCCGGGTGAGGTCGAGCACGCTCGTCTCGGCCGGCCGGGCCCGGCGCATCCGGACCGCGTCGATCGCCACCCGGCGTGCCACCGTGAACAGCCACCGACGGGCGTTCTCGCTCTCGAGCGGGACGCTGTCCAGATGCCGCCAGGCCCGGATCATCGTCTCCTGCAACAGATCCTCGGCGGCATGGCGTTCTCCGGTGAGTCCGCTCAGGAAATTCAACAGCGGGCGGGAATGCTCGGCGTGCAGCGCGTCCATGCGTGTCTCCGCCGCCGTCGCTGTGGCGGGGTACTCGGGAAGCAATGGAGTGATCACGACGGAACGGTAGATACCGGCCGATGGATTCCCAATTGATTGTCAATTGATTCCGGCCGGTAACTTGCCGCAGCACGCCTTCGTCGCCGATCAATATGAGCTGGTCAGGACCATCTTCTCTACAGTGGATTCCATCGTGTCACGCGATTACAACTTTGTGCGACGACGATTTTCCGATTATCTAAATATTGTGCAACGGATTCGGAAAATGTGGTCCTCGACACTATGGAAGTGACGTTTTCGCCACAGTTCCGGGCCGCGCTTCTTGGCCGCTCGCGGGCTGCCCGCGAAACCGCCGAGCCATCGCCGAGCCATCGCCGAGCCATCGCGAGCCACCGCGAGCCACCGGCGCGGGTGACGGACGCGTGGCCCGTCACCGCGTCGGCACGTAGCCCAGTTCGATCGCGCGCCGGGTCAGCTCCGCCTTGTTGCCGGTGTTGAGCTTGGCGCGCAGTCGCTTGACGTACGTGTTGACCGTCGACTCGGTCAGCCCCATGCGCCGACCGATCTGACCGTGCGTCAGGCCCTGCGCCACTCCCTGCAACGTTTCGATCTCACGTTCGGTCAACCGCAGCTCCCGCGTCGACGGTACCGTCGTCGACTGCTGCAGCAGGGCCGGGACGAGATCACTGGACAGGTACAGGGCGCCGCGGCGGAGGGCGTCCACGGCCGACTGCAGGTCACCGGCCGCCGACCGGCGGGTGAGCAGGCTGGTCGCCCCGCTCTGCACCGCGGCGATCAGGTCCGGCGGGTCGTCCGGACGGCAGAGCGCGACCGTCCGGTGACCCGCCGGTAGCTGCGCCCAGAAGGCCGCGCCGGTCCGGCTCGACGGCCGGTCGTGCAGGTCCAGGACGATCAGGGTCGGCTGGCGCTGCCCGCGCAGGATCGCGACGTCGGCGAGCTCGTGCCGCACGGCTATGCCGGGCACCTGCGCGAGCATGCGGGTCAGTCCGGCCCGGATCAGGCTGTCGGCCGCGACGACGGCGACCGGGTCGATGCTGTTCACCTAGGTGGTCCTGTCTTCCTTATGCCCCGAAAGGGTGTCCCCTCCTGTAACGGAAGATCCGGGCCAGCGTTCAGAAGCAAAATCGCGACCCGCGCTACAGGGCGTGCAGTCGGTCACGCGCCTGGCGGACTGTGGGCAGCCGCAGGTCCGCCAGGATGTCCTGGGCGGAGCGCCAGGCGGCGGAGGCGCCGGTGCCCGTCTCCGTGGCGGCGAGTGCGTCCCCCAGGGCCAGCAGGGCGGACGCCTCGTCGGCCCGGTTGCCGTCCTGGCGGTAGAGCGCCACCGAACGGCGCAGATAGTCGACCGCGACCGCGGAGTCGCCGGCCTCGTGCCACATGGTGCCGAGGTCGAGCAAGCAGCCGCTCACCCCGTTGCGGTCGTCGACGCTGAGGTAGATCGCGATCGCCTGTTCGTAGCGGTCGCGCGCGGAGTCGTACCGCCCGGCGGCGGCCCGGCAGGCGGCGACACCCTGGATCGCGGCGGCGACGCCCCGCTGGTGATCGACCTGCCGGAAGAGCCGCTCGGCGGTAGCGAACTCCGCCTCGGCCTCGGCGTTCGCGCGGGTGGCGGCCAGCACGACGCCGAGGTTGTTGTGCACGTAAGCCTGCTCGACGGTCTGACCCAGCTCGGCGAAGATCTCCCGCGACCGCCGGAGCTGGTCCCGGGCGTACCCGTGATCGCCGAGGAAGTAGTGCGCCCCGGCCAGGCACCGACGCAGGTGGGCCTGGCCGGTCCGGTCGCCGAGGTGCTCGGCCGACTCGAGGGCGGCCCGCATCGTGCCGAGCCACTCGAGCGCGAGCCCGCCGCGCCGGAAGAACGGCACCATCGTGATGGCGAGCGGCCAGACGGCCGGGCCGGCGTCGAACTCCGCGTGCCGCTCGATCAGCGTGCGCAGGGTGCGCTGCTCGGCGCGGAACCAGGCCAGCGCGCCGGAGCTGTCGACGACCGGCTCGACCGTGACGCCCTCGGGCACCGCATCGGACGGTACGGGGGAGAGGTATGGCTGCACCAGGCGATGGGCCGCACACGCCGTGTGCCGGTAGTGCGCTAGCAGCCGCGCCCGGGCGGCCCGCTGGTCGTCGGCGCCGTCGATCTCGTCGCTCAGCTCCCGGGCATACGCCGCCAGGAGCACGTGGGACGAGAAGCGCTCGCCGTCCGGTGCCGAGATCAGGTGGGCGCGCAGGAGCTCGAGCAGCGCGGCGCGCACTTCCGGAAGCGTCGAGTCGGTCAGGCTGGCCGCCGCCGCCGTCGTCAGGTCGGCGCCAGGATGCAGGGGGAGCAGGCGGAACAGCCGGGCCGCGGCCGGGCCGAGCCGGCGATAGGAGCGGCCGAACAACGTCCGTAAATGGTCCGCGGCCTCCGTGCCCAGCGCGTCGAGGGCCTCGCCTCGTCGACGCAGCTCGGCCGCGGTCTCGCGCAGGTCGGGCACGGGGAAGCTCGCCGCCTCGGTGGTGACCGCCGTCAGCGCCGCAGGCAGTCGCCCGCAGGCCGCCACGACGGTGTCCAGCGCGTCCCGCAGGGCGGCCCGGTTCAGCTCGCCGGCAGTCGCCTCGAGCCGACGGGTGAGCAGCGCCCGCGCCTCGTCCGCGCCGGGCGGCTCGAGAGTGAGCAGGTCAGCGCCGTGCGTGGCGGTCAGCGCGGCCAGCCGGGCCCGGCTGGTGATCACCACCAGGCAGTCGGCCGAGCCGGGCAGCAGCGGCCGCACCTGCTCCACCCCCTCCGCGTTGTCGAGCAGGACGATCAGCCGGCGCCCGGCGACGTGGCTGCGGTAGAGGGCCGCCTTCGCACCGAGGCCCGGCGGGATGCCCGCGTTCGGGACGCCGAGGCCGGAGAGCAGCGAGCACAGCGCCTCGTCCGGGCTCAGCGGCGGGCCGTCCGGGTCGTCGCCGCGCAGGTCGAGGTAGATCTGGCCGTCCGGGAACCGGTTCGCGACGTCGTAGGCCCAGTGCACCGCGAAGGTGGACTTGCCGACGCCCGGCATGCCGTCGATCGCCACGATCGGCATGCCCTGGTCGTCGCCTCGAGTGAGCAGCCGACCGGCCTGTTCCAGCTCGGCCCGGCGCCCGCAGAACAGCGGCAGATCGCGGGGGAGCTGGGCCGGGTTGATCCGGACCATCGGCGCCGGGCCGTCCGCCACCACCGGTCGCGGCTGCAGCACCTCGTCGTAGGCGGCACGCAGCTCCAGCCCCGGGTCGACGCCGAGCTCCCGGGCGAGGGCGTCGCGCACGCTCTGGAAGAGGCTGAACGCGTCGGCCTGCCGACCACCCGCGGCGAGCATCAGCATCAGCCGGGCCTGCAGCGCCTCGTCGAGCGGGTTCGACTCGGCCGCCCGGCGCACGGCGGGCAGCAGCGGATCGATCCGGTCGAAGGCGACGGCGGCCCGCGCGGCGTCGCGCGCGACGGTGGCGTACTCGGTGTCGATGGATCGGAAGGCGGCGAAGCGTGGTCCTCCGGAGCCGTCGTCGGCACACCGGCCGCGCGACTGCCGCAGCGCCTCCACGTAGCGGGCGATGGCCACGTCGCGGAAGCCCAGGCCCTCGGCCTCGCGCGCCTCGTCGGCCAGCCGGCGGAACATGGCCAGGTCGGTGCTGCTCTCGGGCACGACGATCCGGTACGCGGCGTCGCGCCGTCGCAGCCAGCGGCCCTCCTCGCGCGGACTCAACCCCGGTTCGAGGATGCGGCGCAGCGAGCCGATGAATCGGTGCAGGCTGTTGACCGCGCTGGCCGGCGCGGAGTGCCCCCACAGCATCTCGACGAACTGGTGCACGGGGACCTCACGACCGGCACGGATCAACAGCAGCCCAAGGACCTGGCGCTGCTGACGGGGACCGAGGTTGAGCTCCCGGTCGCCGTCCCACGCGCGCACCGGCCCGAGCACGGCGAATCGGAGACCTGGTCGTTGGTTCCCTGTCCGTTGGTTCCCTGTTCGTTGGTTCACAGCGTCGCCAAAGATAGTTCGGAATCGGCGCGACCGGACCTCGGTGAGATTTTCCCGGCCTTCGTGAACTTTGCGCGTTCCGTCGTCGTTGTGGCCGGACGCGACGCTTCTGGACGGGGTGCGTGTTCCGCGTCACCGTCTGTCCGCGGCGACCGGACGCCGCCTGGCGGCCGGGCCCCGGGCCCGGCCCGGGGCTTTACTCGTCAGGCGACGCGCATGGTCCGCTGCGGCTCGGGCAGCGCCGCCAGCCGGCGGGCCGCGGTGGTGAGACTTCCCACACTGGCCGGGTCGAGCATGCAGAGCGCGTGCCGGCGCACGCTGGAGACGTACGACTGCTCGGCCTGCTCCAGCCACTCGTCGCCGGTCTCGGTGAGCACCGCGTACCAGCCTCGCCGGTCGTTCTCGACCTGCTCCCGGCCGACCAGCCCCTGCTTCTCCAGCTTCTCGACGAGCCGGCTCATCCGGCTCAGCGACAGGAAGCAGGCCGTGGCGAGCTCGTTGATCCGCATCCGCCGTTCGGGTGCGCCGGCGAGATGCCGCAGCGCGTTGTGCTCGCTGAGCGTCCTGTTCTGTTCCTGCTGCAGGTCTGCGGTGACGTTGCGTTGCACGGTCATCGCGGCACCCAGGAAAGCGTCGAAGAACGCCTCCTCGTCGGCCGACAGCACCTCGTCCGCTCGCGCCGTGTCCGCGCGGCCCGTGAGCCGGTTCTTCATTTTCTCAACCCTTCGCTGTGCCTGCTGGACACGACGTGCCGGACCAGGTGGTAGTTCAAGTACCCAGCCGTCTAAGAAAGTCAGCCGACCAGGAACAGCGCGTCGCGTAGCGTCCGGATCGCGTAGTGTGCGCGGGACTTCACGGTGCCGATCGGCACGCCGAGCCGCACCGCCGTCTCCTGCGTCGACCGGCCCTCGACGTAGAGCTCGGACAGGATCGCCCGGTGGGCGTCGCTCAGATCGTGCACAGCCCGGCGCAGCGCCTCGGCCGCGATGACCGACTCGGGGCCGTCTTCGGTCGTCGGCATCCAGGTGACGTCGAGCATGGTGGTCTCGACCGGGCGTGCCCGCCGCATCCGCACGGCGTCGATGGTGATCCGCCGTGCCACCGTGAAGAGCCATCGGCGGGCGCCCTCGTGCTCGGTCGGAATGCTCTCCAGGTGGCGCCAGGCGCGCAGCATCGTCTCCTGCAGCAGGTCCTCAGCCGTGTACCGTTCGCCGTTGGTCAGCCCGAGGAGGAAGTGGAACAGCGGCCGGGAATGCTCGGCGTGCAACGCGGCCATCCGCTCTTCCCCGTCTGCGGCCGTGGTCGATGCCGCGGGTGCGGTCTGGGCTGTCACGACGGCTCACTCTCGAAGGTCTCGGGCTGCGGACGCGGCAACGCCCGGACCTGGGAAAGCAGGAGTTTCGGACGTGCCGGGCAGGAGACTAGGGAGCCGTTTGTGGATTCCGACTTGATTCCGAATGGTTGCTTGCGAGTAACTACAGTTGCGCGTGACCGGATCGGCGGCTGAACTCGCAGCTCACGCCGGTGCGGACCGGCAATGGATCGCAACTGGTGACCTGCCCGTCACCGGCTCCCGGCGCCCGTCAAATGAGCGCCGGAGGCCTGGTGCGGAGGCCTCTCAGTCGCCGACGTCGTCCACGGTTCCGATCGGCTGCAGGAAGTGGATCACGGTGTTCGGGCGCAGGCCGATGCGCTCGTAGACAGGCTCGCCCTCGGCGGTGGCGTGCAGCACGACGCGGCGGTGACCCGTACCCCGGATCCCCTCGAAGATCGCCTTGCGGCTGATCGCCTCCCCGTAGCCGCGGTCCTGGTGGCCCGGCAGGGTGGCGACCAGAGCCACGAAGATCGAGTCGGTGCTCCCGATCGCCGCGGCGCAGGTCACGGCCTGCCCGTCGCGATAACCGAGATAGGCGTACGCGTCGTCGAGCCAGATCTTCGACCCGGCCAGCGCCTCGCGGCCCACGATCGGCGGC
>DASRYP010000797.1:0-4441 GCA_035687165.1 Actinoplanes sp.
ACCGCACGGCCCAGCAAGGCACTCAGGGCGGGCAGCACCAGGTCGGCCCGGGCCGGGTCGAAGCCGAGACCACCGGAGGCCAGGGCCGGATCGCCGGCCCGTGAACCGGCCACCCGCTCGCCGATCGCCCGCCGCTCGCCGGCCTCGAACGCCCCGAACGTGCGCCGGAGCAGCGGCAGCACGTCGTCGAAGGCCGCCGCCGGGATGTCGGCGAGCCAGTCGTCGAGCAGCTCCAGCAGCGACCCGTCGTGGACGAGCAGCAGGCCGCCACCGGACAGGAAGCCCTCGACCCAGCCGGCCGCGTGCGCCGGCGGGGTGCCGACGGTCAACGGCAGGCGCAGCCGTCGGCGCACCTCGGCGCCGTCGAGCCGGCCCGCGTCGAGCAGCAGACGGGTCAGCCGGCCGGCCAGCAGCCCGTGCAGGTCGGCCCGGTCGGCCAGCGAGCCCACCGTGGAGAGCCACCGTTCGCGCAGGTCGGCGTCGTCGAGCAGCCCGATCGCGGTGTGCACACCGTCGACGCGGTCGCGCAGCATCGTGGCCGCGTCGTCCGACAGCGAGCCGACTGCCGAGGGCAGCGCGGCACAGACCCGGATCAGCAGGCTCGCGGTCACGGTGGCGAGCCCGGCCACGTCCGTGCGCCGCACATCGCCGTAGCGCAGGGTGCGGGCCAGCGCCGGGATTGCCGCCATCAGGTGGTTCACGTCGGTGTCGAGCGCGGCCCGGGCGTCGAGAGAGGCCAGGACCCGTGGGTACGCCTCGGGGAGCTCGGCGAGCAGGCAGGTCTCGACCAGCGCGGTCACGTCGGCGAGCGTCTCGGCCTGGTCGGCGGCCCGAATCACCTTCGCGGTGGCGGCCGCGACCACGGTGGTGCCGTACATGCTGCCCTCGACCAGGCGTACGGCGAAGTCGGGTTGCCATCGCAGCGTCCACTCCTCGCGGAAGGTGCCGGTGCCCCGCCGCGTCGCGGTGGGCTCGCCCCAGGGAACACCGATCGTGCGCAGCCGGTGCAACAGCCGGCTGCGTCGCAGGTCGGTGTCTTTACGCAGGTCAAGATCGAGGGCCCGGTCCAACGCCTCCGGCTTGAGCCGGGCGGCGCGCTGCTGCGCGGTGAGGTCCTTCGCGAGCGGCACGGCGGGCATGTCGTCGGGCACCCCGCCGAGACGCTCGCCGACCACGAGCTTGCGTGCGATCAGCTCGGCCCGCAGCGGCTCGCCGTCGCACATGACGGCCTCGGCCGCCTCGGTGACCTCGGCCAGCCCGGCGAGCGGGCGCCCGCGCAGCGTCGCGAGCGCCTCGGCCAGGCGAGTCGCCTCGATGACGTGCACCGACGAGGTGGGCACGCCCTCGGCGCGCAGCACTCCGGCCGCGCCGACGAGCCAACGCGGAACCACCTCGTCGGGCGAGGTGAACAGGTGGTGATACCACCCCGGGGAGCTGACCCCCGCGCCGTAACCGGACCACGACGCCAACCGCCCGTACGTCCATGGCACCCAGGTGAAGTCGACCTTCGCCTTCTTGCGCCCCTTGAGCAGCGCGGTGTCGTCCTTGACGGCGACCTTGCGGGTGAGGGCCGGCACGTGCCAGGCCCCGCACACCACGGCGATGTCGTCGTAGGTCTTGCGCACCTCGCGCAGCACGCCGCGCATGTAGGCCTCGCGCACCAGATCATCCGGGTCCTCGGGCGCGTCGTCGCGGATCGCCGCCATCGCCTCGGCAATCGCCTCGAACGCGGGCATCTCCCGATGCTCGACGACGTCCTCCCACCACCGTTCGGGATCGTCGTAACCGGCTGCGGCCGCCAGTTCCCCGATCGGATCAACCGGCCGCCCCGCAGGCTGCGCAGGCTCCGCAGGCTGCGCAGGCTCCGCAGGCTCCGCAGGCTCCGCAGGCTGCGCAGGCCCCGCCCCCGCCGACTCGCTCGGGGGCTGCTCCCCGCCGGACGCCGGCGGCCGGGGGTCGTCGGTCAGCCGGTAGGCGAACGGCAGGTCGAAGAAACGGACCGGCACCCCCCGCTGGACCGCCCACCGGATCGCCTGCCATTCCGGCGAGAAGACCGCGAACGGCCAGAACGCGGCCCGCCGCGGGTTGTCGGAGGCGTAGCCCAGCAGCGCCACCGGCGGTTCCAGCCCGGAGTCGGCCACCCAGCGCACCAGCGCGTCGGCTTCGGGCGGCCCCTCGATGAGCAGCATGTCGGGCGGCTGCCGCTCGAGTTCCCGCACCACCGCCCGGGCCGAGCCCGGACCGTGATGGCGGATGCCGTAGAGCCGCTCAGGCATCGCGGGCGGCCCGGTAGAAGTCGCGCCAGTCGGCGCGCTCACGCACGACCGTCTCCAGGTATTCGCGCCAGACGACTCCGTCGGAGACCGGGTCCTTCACGACCGCGCCGAGGATGCCCGCGGCCACGTCGGCGGGGTGGAGCCGGCCGTCACCGAAGTGCGCCGCGAGTGCCAGGCCGTTGGTGATCACCGAGATCGCCTCGGCCGTGGACAGCGTGCCGGTGGGCGATTTCAGTTTGGTGCGGCCGTCCTCGGTGAGGCCGCCGCGCAGCTCGCGGAAGACCGTCACCACCCGGCGGATCTCCTCGATCGCGGCCGGCACCTCGGGCAGGTCGAGCGAGCGGCCGAGCTGCGCGACCCGGCGGGCGACGATCTCGACCTCGTCGTCGGCCGAAGCGGGCACCGGCAGCACCACCGTGTTGAACCGGCGGCGCAGCGCGCTGGACAGCTCGTTGACCCCGCGGTCACGGTCGTTGGCGGTGGCGATCAGGTTGAAGCCGCGCTCCGCCTGCACCTCGGTGTTCAGCTCGGGGACCGGCAGCGTCTTCTCCGAGAGGATGGTGATCAGTGCGTCCTGCACGTCGGACGGCACGCGGGTGAGCTCCTCGAGCCGCGCGATCGTGCCGGTCCGCATCGCCCGCATGATCGGGCTGGGCACGATCGCCGCCTCGGTCGGGCCCTCGGCGAGCAGCCGGGCGTAGTTCCACCCGTATCGGATCGCTTCCTCGGCGGTGCCGGCAGTGCCCTGCACGAGCAGGGTGGAGTCGCCCGAGATGGCGGCGGCGAGATGCTCGGAGACCCAGGTCTTCGCCGTGCCGGGGACGCCGAGCAGCAGCAGTGCCCGGTCGGTCACGAGGGTGGACACCGCGACCTCCAGGAGACGCCGGGGCCCCACGTATTTCGGGGTGATCTTGGCGCCGTCGCCGAGCAGATAGGTCACCACGGCCTGCGGGGACAACCGCCAGCTGGGCGGGCGGGGCCGGTCGTCGGTCGCGGCGAGCAGGGCCAGCTCCTCGGCGTACTGATCCTCGGCGTGCGGGCGCAGTGCGGTCACGTGAAACTCCTAGGTCGTCCGGCCGGATCGCTTCGCCAGAACGGAGGCTATCGCCTGCGACTGACAGAAATCGGCGGCCGAGGTCGGGCGGTGTCATGGGGGTAAAGGGGCGGTTCAGGTGGCTCTGAGCTCGTCGAACATCTCTTGGCGGAACGTCAGGGTGCGGGCCAGGTCGGCGATCGGGCGGACCCGTGACGAGTCGGCCGGTTCCTGGTCGAGCTGCAGGGCGAGGCGGGCCACCAGATCGGCGTAACCGGGCGGCATCGCCAGCCCGGCCGCGCGGCACAGCTCGCCGAGCTGCCAGGTGTGCCGGTCGGTGCGGGCGCGGTGGGCGATCGTTTCGAGGACGGCGACGGAAAGCTCCTCGGGCCAGTGGCCGGGGTGGATGGCGAGCAGCCGGTTGGCCAGCCCGTCGTCGCGGCGCAGCGCGTCGGCCGCGAGCCGGCCCAGCTCGTCCGGCGGGAGCACGAGGTGCAGGTCCCAGCGGACGGCCTCGCGCAGCGCGCCCGATGCCTCGCTCAGCAGCGCGCCGGCCCAGACGGCATCCTCCTCTGCGACCGCGGCCTTGGCCCACCCGTGCAGCAGCGGCGTCTCCCAGTCGTTGCCGCGGGCCAGCCGTAGCATCGTCGCGGGATCGGACCACGTGTCGAGCGGCGTGCCGGCGACGATCTCTTCCAGCAGCCAGGCGCTCACGCCGATGCCCCGCGCGGGGGTGGCGGCCACGCCGTCGCGACGCAGGGCGGCATCGAGCTCCTCGGGCGGCGTGACCACGAGCCGGTCGGCGCTGGCCACGCGTCGTTCGCGCCGAACGAGGGCGCGGGCACGCTCGGCCATCCGGGTGCGCAGCTGCGAGCCGGGCAGGCGGCGCAGCAGGCCGAGCGCGGCCTCGCGGACCTCTTTGCGCCGATCGTCCAGGGCCGCCTCGAGGAACGGGTCGTCAGCGGTGGACAGCCCGGTGACCAGCGCACCGATGAACCGGGCCCGATCGTCGGAGGACTCCTCGGCCCACGTGCTCTCGACCAGGTCGCGGGCGCCAGCCGGGTCGGTCCGCCGCAAGCCGGTCAGATGGCCGAGCCGCTCACCGGAGCTGCCGGTGTGCCAGTCGGGGAGG
>DASRYP010000798.1:0-3856 GCA_035687165.1 Actinoplanes sp.
TGTAGCAATGGGTAAGTCGTCTCAGCGGTAAGGATTCTCCGTGTCGGTCAAGAAGCAGGTGCGCCGGGTCAGCGGCGGCGCGGTCACCACGCTCGCCGCTCTTCTCGTCTTTCTCGCGCTGGTGCTCCCCGACCAGATCACCCGGCTCCCGCCGGGCAACTTCTGGCTGACGGCCCTGGTCCGCATCCCCATCGAGGCGCTGCTCGCGGTGGCCGTGCTGCTGGTTCTGCCCGAGCGGGGCCGCCGGATCACCGCCACCCTGCTGGGTGCGGTCCTCGGCGGGCTGACCGTTCTGAAGATCATCGACATCGGCTTCTACGCCGTGCTGGCCCGCGAGTTCGACCCCGTCCTCGACTGGGCGCTCTTCCGCGACGGCTTCAACTTTCTCGACGACTCCGTCGGTAAGGCCGGCGCGCTCGGCGTCGGCGCCCTGGCCGTCCTGCTCGCCGTGGGCACTCTGACCGCGCTGACCTTCTCGGTGCGCCGGCTCAGCCGGGTGATCGGCGCGCACCCCTGGCCGGTCCGCGGCACGGTCGCGACCCTCTCGGCCGCCTGGGTCACCCTCGCGGTCATGAGCTTCCAGCTCGTCGGCGGCATCCCGGTCGCCAGCCAGAGCGCCGCCGACCTGGCCCGGGACACCGTGCTTGCGGTGCCGCAGGACATCCAGGACCGCAAGAACTTCGCCCGCGAGGTGCAGGACGACGCGTTCAAGAACCTGCCGCAGGACCAGTTGCTGAGCGCGCTGCGCGGCAAGGACGTGATCATCGGCTTCGTGGAGAGCTACGGCCGCGATGCCGTCGAGAACCCCGGTTTCAACCAGCCGGTGCTCGATCAGTTGCGGGCCGGCCAGCGGAAACTCCAGGCCAAGGGCTTCGGCGCGCGCAGCGGCTACCTCACCTCGCCCACCTTCGGCGGCGGGAGTTGGCTGGCCCACTCGACGTTCCTGTCCGGCCTGTGGATCGACAATCAGAACCGGTACCGCAGTCTCGTCTCGACCGACCGGCTCACCCTGACCTCGGCGTTCAAAAAGGCCGGCTTCCGTACGGTGGGATTCGAGCCCGGCGTGACGTACGCCTGGCCCGAAGGCGACTTCTACGGCTACCAGCAGGTTTACGACTCGCACACGCTCGGCTACAACGGACCGATGCTGAGCTGGTCGACGATGCCCGACCAGTACGTCATGCAGAAGGTCCACGACTTCGAGCTCGGAAAGGCCAAGCGCGGCCCGCTGCTGGCCGAGGTGACGCTGACCTCCAGCCACACGCCCTGGACCCCGGTGCCGTCGATGCTGCCCTGGGACAAGATCGGTGACGGCTCCGGCTACCGCCCGATGATCTCCGAGTCCGAGAGCCCGCAGAAGCTCTTCGCGGACGGCGACAAGGTCAAGCAGGCGTACGCCGGATCGATCGCCTACTCCGTGGACAGCCTCATCTCGTACGTCCAGGAGTACGGCGACGACAACCTGGTGCTCGTGCTCCTCGGCGACCACCAGCCCGCCTCCGTCGTGGTCGGCACCAACGCGAGCAAGGACGTGCCGATCTCGATCGTGGCCAAGGATCCGCGGGTGCTCGACCGCATCGCGAGCTGGGGCTGGACGAACGGGCTGACTCCGGCCCCCGGCGCCCCGCTCTGGCCGATGAACGAGTTCCGCGACAAGTTCCTCACCGCGTACAGCCCGCAAGGTGAGCCGCACTGAACGCGGCGTGCCGCGGATCCCTGGAAGAAAAAATCTCTCGCGTACGGTGGATAGGCTCGCCGGGTGTTCAAGGTCGATCTGGGTATGGGTGCGGAACTCCGGCCGCTGGAGCCGTGGCAGGCTGAGGAATTCCTCCTCCACATGGACCGGGCGCGGAAATTCGTCGACCCGTGGATCTCGTGGGCGAGCCGCAGCACCGATCTCGAGTCCGCCACGGCGACCCTGCGGAAGTACGCCGACCTGCAGGCCCGGGGCGAGGGCCGGATCCTCGGCATCTGGCTCGGCGGGGTGCTGGTCGGCGGCGTGATGGCGTTCAACTTCGACGGGGGGTCCGGGATCTGCGAGGTCGGCTGCTGGCTCGAACCGGCCGGCACCGGACGCGGGCTCATCACCCGGGCCGCCGGACTGCTGATCGACTGGCTGATCACCGAACGCGGGATCCACCGGGTGGAGTGGCACTGCCGCACCGACAACGTGGCCAGCTCCAACGTGGCGCGACGGCTCGGCCTGACGCACGAGGGCACGCTGCGCGACAACTATCGGTGGCAGGGGGCACGCCACGACACCGAGGTGTGGTCGATCCTCGCGCCCGAGTGGTCCCGGGGAGCCTGAGCTCACCCACCCGGCCGGCAGTCCACCTCGCGGGCACCCAGTCCTGGTCCGATCGGGTCAGTGGTAGCTGAGCTCGCCCGCCTCGATCGCCGCTACCACCCTGTTCTCGGGCGGCGGCAACGGGCAGAGCCACGCGTCGTCGTACGCGCAGGACGGGTTGTAAAGGTAGTTGAAGTCGAGGCGTACCCGCGTACTGCTTAGAGTCTGCAAGCCCCGGCCGTGTGTGCCCTTGACGGTGTCGGTGAGGTAACGCCCGCCGCCGTAGGAGCCACGACCGCAGGTGGCGTCGCGCACCGGGAGGAAGAGACCGCCCCCGTAGGCGGCGATCCACCACAGCGACAGCTCGCCGAACGGGGTCTCGATGATGCCGGCCCGGTGGTAGTGCACGACACCGTCGGGCCCACCTGTGTCGATGTCGATCTCGCCCGCGGCCGGGCGCACCTCGGCCTCGACGAGCACATCGGGATTGGGCGGGAAGTAGCCCAGGCCGGTGAAGGAGGCCCGCTCCGGCTCGGGGATGGCCGACTGCGGATGCGTGCCGAAGAGCTTGTCCCGTTCGAGGCGGAACTCCTCGAGGCTCGTGTCGGCCAGATACATCCGCGCGACGTGGGCGCGATAGTCGGTCAGCTCAAGTGCTTGCATCTCCTCAGGCTAGGGCGCTCGGGCCGCCCCGCACCCGGTGACGCTGATGGCACCGAGGGTCAGGCGCGATCGGCCCGTGCCCAGTCGTCCCCGTTGGGCCGCATCTGCGAGGCGGGGAAGCGGACGCCCCTAGCAGCTGCGGAAACGTTGCGGTCCGCACACCGCCGACGGCATGCTGGTGGCGTGTCCCCACGCATCACCCAGGTCACAGCTTTCCTGGCCGAGGTCCTCACGCCCCGCGCCCCGCTCACCGTCATCATCGACGGCGGCGACCAGGGCGCCGCCGCACGGTTCGCGGCCCGCCTGGCGGCGGCGTTCCCGCCCTCGGCCAGAGCCTGGAACGTCGACGCGGTGCTGGGCCTGACCGGCCCGTCCGGCGGCGTTCTCGACTCGGCGCTGAACGTGCTCGAGCCGGCCGCCGACCGGGTGATCGTCTATCTGCGGACGAGTGGCCGGGCTGCCCGTTCCTCCACCGGCGAACAGCGCGCCCACGTGGTGATCGACCACCGCGACCCGCAGTGGCCGGTGATCCGCCAGGTCCACCCGCGGCTGGCCGACCCCGACCGTTGGCACCTCGCGGAGAGCCAGGCCTTCTTCGCCCCCCGGGCCGCGGGCTGGGACCAAAGATTCGGCGACGACCTTCCCGCGTACGCCGTGGCTGTCGAGGCGGCCGAGCCGACCCCCGGTGACGTGGCCCTGGACGTCGGTTGCGGCACCGGCCGGGCGTTACCCGCGCTGGCCGCCGCCGTCGGCCCGGCCGGCCGCGTGATCGGCCTGGACTGCACGCCCGACATGCTGGCCGAGGCCCGCACACAGGCCCGCGACCGGTCGGCCGAGCTGATCCAGGCAGACGCCCGCCACCTCCCGCTGGCCGACGCGACCGCCGGCGTGGTCTTCGCCGCCGGC
>DASRYP010000799.1:0-3322 GCA_035687165.1 Actinoplanes sp.
ACGCCGCGGCCACCGCCGCGAACGCGAGCGACAGCTGGATCACGTTGCGGGACCGGCGGGGTGCGAACACCTCGACCAGGATGCCGACGCAGGCCGCCCCGAAGAGGATCAACATCGGCAACAACGCGCCGTAGTCGATGGCGGGCAGTTTCAGGTCTCCCATGGCTAGCGCGCCACCCTTTCGTTAGCGACGACCACCGTCGGCGCCGGATCCCGCACGCCGACGTCCTGCAGAGTTGCTTCCACCGCCGGGTTGATCACGTCGGTGAGCGGCTTCGGGTAGAAGCCGAGCAGGACGATCAGCAGGATCAGCGGGGCAACCACGACCTTCTCGCGGAGCGTGATGTCCTTGTGCATGGCCGGCACCTCGGTAAGGGCCGGGTTGGGAGTGCCCTGCGTGGTGCGCTGCACCATCCAGAGCACGTAGCCGGCGGCCAGGATGATGCCGAAGGTCGCCACCACCGCGTACGCCTTGTGCACGGTGAACGTGCCGATCAGCACCAGGAACTCGCTGATGAACGGCGCTGTGCCGGGCAGCGCCAGCGACGCGAGACCGGCGAAGAAGAACACCCCGGCTAGGACCGGTACGAGCTTGCCGGCACCGCCGAAGTCGCTGATCAAGTTGGAGCCGCGCCGGGCGACGAACATGCCGACCACGATGAAGAGCAGGCCGGTGGCCAGACCGTGGTTGACCATGTAGAGCACTGAGCCGGTACCGGCCTGGCTGGTGAAGGCGAAGATGCCGATGCCGATGAAGCCGAAGTGCGCGATCGACGTGTACGACACCAGGCGCTTGAGGTCGTTCTGACCGACCGCGAGCAGCGCGGCGTAGACGATGCCGATGACACCGAGCACCAGCGCGGCCGGGGCGAACCAGCGCGACGCCTCCGGGAAGAGCGGGAGGCAGTAGCGCAGGATCCCGAACGTGCCGACCTTGTCCATCACGCCGACCAGCAGTGCCGCGGCACCCGCCGGAGCGGCCCCACCGGCGTCCGGGAGCCAGGTGTGGAACGGGAAGAACGGCGCCTTGATGGCGAACGCGACGAAGAAGCCCAGGAAGAGCCAGCGCGCGGTGTTCTGGTCGATCGAGCCGGCCACCTCGGTGAGCTTGAGGAAGTCGAACGTGTGGCCGCCGACCACCCACAGCCCGATGACCGCGGCCAGCATGAAGAGACCGCCGACCAGGCTGTAGAGGAAGAACTTGACCGCCGCGTACTGCCGGCGTTGGCCGCCGAACGACCCGATGATGAAGTACATCGGGATCAGCATGACCTCGAAGAACACGTAGAACAGGAAGATGTCGGCGGCCGCGAAGACGCCGATCATCGTGAACTCGAAGGCCAGCAGCAGCGCGAAGTAGGCCGAGGCGGAGCGGTTGCTCTTCTCGACGTCGTGCCAGGAAGCCAGAATCACGACCGGGAACAGGATCGCGATCAGCATCAGCATGACCAGCGCGATGCCGTCGGCGGCGAAGGTGAACCGGGCGTCCCAGGACGGGATCCAGGCGTACGACTCGCGGAACTGGAAGCGGTCGCCGCCCGCCTTGAAGGCGATCCACATCACGACGCTGAGCACCAGCACGAGCAGCGACCAGCCGAGGGCGACGGTCTTGGCCAACTCGGCCTTCTGCCGCGGGATGAGCGCCACGATCACGGCGCCCACCAGGGGCAGGAGCGTCAGGATGGACAGAAACGGAAAGTCGTTCACGCCAACCACCCAAGCTGGATCGCGAGGAAGGCGCCGACCACCAGGACGGCACCGGTGAGCATCGAGAGGGCGTACGAGCGCACGAAGCCGGTCTGCAGCCGCCGGAGTCGCCCGGAGGTACCGCCGATGCCGGCCGCGATGCCGTTGACCAGCCCGTCGATGCCCTTGTTGTCGAGGAAGACCAGCGCCCGGGTGAGATAGATACCCGGCCGCTCGAAGACCGCCTCGTTGAACGCGTCGGTGTAGAGGTTGTGGCGGGCCGCGGTGACGATCGGCCCGGCCGGCTGTTCCTGCAGGGCCGTGCCCCGGCGGAACAGCGCCCAGGCCAGGCCGGCGCCGGCCAGCGAGATCGCCACGACCAGAACGCTGACCACCCACGCGGGCCCGATCACCGGCTCGAGGTGCTGTTCCGGGCCGAGCACCGGCTCGAGCCAGTGGCTCACCGGCGAGGCGATCAGGCCACCGGCGACGACGGAGCCGAGCCCCAGCAGGATGAGCGGAACCGTCATGATCGGCGGCGACTCGTGCGGGTGCTCGTTCTCCTCGGTGTACCGCTCCGGCCCGTGGAAGGTCAGCACGAACAACCTGGTCATGTAGAACGCGGTCAGGCCCGCACCGAGCAACGCGGCGAACCCGAACAGCCAGGCCGTCCACCCCTCGCGGGCGAAGGCGGCCTCGATGATCGGATCCTTGCTGAAGAAGCCGGAGAAGGGTGGCAAGCCGATGATCGCGAGCCAGCCGGCCATGAAGGTCAGCCAGGTGATCTTCATGTATTTGCGCAGGCCGCCGAAGCGCCGGATGTTGACCTGGTCGTGCATGCCGTGCATGACCGAGCCGGCCCCGAGGAACATGTTGGCCTTGAAGAAGCCGTGCGCCAGCAGGTGGATGATCGCCAGGGCGTACGCCCCACCGCCGAGACCGACACCGAGGAACATGTAGCCGATCTGGCTGACCGTCGACCAGGCCAGGACCCGCTTGATGTCGTCCTTGGCCGCGCCGATGACGCAGCCCATCAGCAGCGTGAGAGCACCCACGCTGACCACGACCACCTCGAGCGTCGTGTTCGCCGAGAAGATCGCGTTCGAGCGGGCGATGAGGTAGACGCCCGCGGTCACCATCGTGGCCGCGTGGATGAGGGCGGAGACCGGGGTCGGGCCCTCCATCGCGTCCGGGAGCCAGGCCTGCAGCGGGAACTGGCCGGACTTCCCGGCCGCGCCGAGCAGTAGCAGCAGGCCGAGAACGAGGACCGTGGTCGAGCTCAGCGCACTCACATTGCCGAACACTTCGTCGTACTGGGTGGTGCCGAGCGTGGCGAACATCAGGAAGATGCCGATCGCCAGGCCGGCGTCGCCGACCCGGTTCATCAGGAACGCCTTCTTGCCGGCGGTCGCCGCGGACGGGCGGGTGTACCAGAACGAGATCAGCAGGTAGGACGCCAGACCGACGCCCTCCCAGCCGAAGTAGAGCATCACGTAGTTGTTGCCGAGGACCAGCAGCAGCATCGCGGCGACGAACAGGTTGAAGTACCCGAAGAACCGCCGCCGGTTCGGGTCGTCGTGCATGTAGCCGACCGAGTAGATGTGGATCAGCGCGCCGACGCCGGTGATCAGCAGCA
>DASRYP010000800.1:0-9716 GCA_035687165.1 Actinoplanes sp.
GTGCCGAAGTCGAGGTCGTAGGCGAGCGTGTCGCCGGGCGCGATGAAGCCGACGTTCTGGCCGCCGCCCGTGTCAGTGGTGGTCTCGGTCTGCGTCCCGGTCTGAGCGTTGTAGCTCTCGGCCTGGATCTGGGTGTACGCGCTGCGTGTCGTCTGCTGCTCGCCCCACGGGACCTGCGGCGACCTGTAGTAGGTGATCCCTTGTGCCGTCCACCGTGGGCCTTGCGCGCCGAGCCGCACCTTGAACGTGTCCCAGTTGCGTGCCGACTGCGGCGACCATGCCAGTTCAGCCAGCGCCGGCAGCCGCGGGAACGCCATGAACTCGATGTCGGCCAGCTGGGTGATCGTCTCGGTCCAGAGCGGAGCCTCGACGCCGAGGATCGCGCTTGCCGGCACGCCGGAGAGGTACGTGCCCGGGTCCCAGTTGTAGGCGGTCTGCACCTCGATCAGGCCCGCCCAGCTCTGGCCGAGCGGCGTCGAGTTGGTGTACTTCATGTCAAGGTACGTCTTGTTCGCGGGCGACAGCAGAATCTTGTCGCCCTTGCTCACCGCCGCGCTCAGATTCTCGTCCGATGTGGACGTTCCCCAATATTGCGCGACGCGGTTCGTCGTGTGGTCGGCCTGCCCGATCTGGTGCCAGCCGATGACGGTCTTGCCGACCCCGCCGACGAAGGGCTGCACGCGGTTCATGAACGCGGTGTAGTCCGCCGCCGGCGTGCTCGACGCCTCGTCGCCGCCGAGGTGCAGATATGGCCCAGGGGTGATGGCGGCGAGCTCGTTGAGCGTCTGCTGGACGAACGTGTACGTGACCTCCTTGTTGACGCACAGTGAGCTGAAGCCGACGTCCGTGCCGGTGTAGAGCGGCGGGGCCGTGTTGTTGCAGTTGAGCTGCGCGTAGGAGGCGAGCGCGGCGTTGACGTGGCCGGGCATGTCGATCTCGGGCACGATGGTGATCTGCCGCGACCCCGCGTAGGAGACCAGGTTGGAGTATTGCGCCTTGGTGTAGTAGCCGCCCGCGCCTCCGCCCACCTGGGTGCTGCCGCCCACCGTCGCCAGCTGCGGCCAGGCGTCGATCACGATGCGCCAGCCCTGGTCGTCGGAGAGGTGGAGGTGCAAGACATTTATCTTGTATTGCGCGATCTCGTCGATGTACCGCTTCACCACGTCGGGCGCGAAGAAGTGCCGCGACACGTCGAGCATCGCGCCGCGGTATGCGTACCGCGGATAGTCGATGATCCGGCCGCCGGCGATCGTCCACGGTCCACTCTGGGTCGTCCGCGCCTCGACCGTCGCCGGCAGCAGCTGCCGCAGCGTCTGAACTCCGTGGAACAGCCCGGCCGCGGTCTGCGCGCGGAGCGTGATGGCGGCAGCGGTCACGTCGAGCTGGTAGCCCTCGGCGCCCACGCTCGGGTCGGCGCCGGACAGCAGCAGGGCAATGCCGCCCGTCGGCGTGCCGGTCGTGGTGCTGACCGGCAACGCGTAACCGGTCGACGGGCGGAGGATGCCGGCAAGGTAGTCGCCGGCGGCGGCGGCGCCGGCCGCGGTCTGGATCACGGCGTTCGCCGGCAGCGTGTAGGTCACCCCTGCCGCCGGCTGCGCCGACACCGGCGCGGGTACGACATCGGAGAGGCTCACCGCAGCGCTGGCCGGGGAGGCGACCAGCAGCCAGGTGGCGGCGGTCGCGGCGGCCACGGCGCCGGTGAGCAGCAGGTTGCGTGGGGAACGGTGCACGGCATCCTCCAGCGGAACTGTTAAGTTTCCTGCTAGTTAGACGGCACGCTATGTCCCGTGCGGGCGAGTGTCAAGAGAGTGCCTTCGCAAGATGTCGCCCAACCTGTTCCTAACCTCGACAAAGCCGACGACTAACCAATTTCTAACAAACGTCCATCATCGTGAGCGCATGATCGAAACTCCTCGACGACTTGCCCTCCTGGCAATGGTCGCCCTACTCGGATCAGCGCTGGTGCCCGGGACTGCAGAAGCGACGACCGGCGACAATGACGCCGTTCTTCACCGCCTGGCAGTCAGCTCGGCCGATCAGGCCGCGGTGCGCGCCTACTGGACAGCGGAACGCATCGCCGGTGTGCCCACCGACCCACCTTCGGACAATCCGCCGTCCAACAAGCCCGACGGCACCGACTGGAACCGCCGAAACGCCGGATCTCGCACCATCGGCCGACTCTTCTTCACCTCTCGCGGCGAGGACTCCAGCTGCACCGCGACCGTGGTCAACAGCACCAACCACAGCGTTGTGGTCACGGGTGGGCACTGCGTGGCCGAGGCGAATCTCATCGGCGAGGACTTGCAGTGGATCACCAACCCGTTGTTCATCCCCGGGTACCGTGAAGGCCACGCGCCGTACGGAAGCTTCGTCGGCCGCGCCGGCGTCGCCGCGCGGGGATGGCTCGAGGATGACGGCACCGATAGCTCGGGCAGCGCCTACGACCAGGCGTTCCTCACCCTCGGCCGCAATGAGCAGGGTCAGCGCGTCGCCGATGCGGTCGGCGCGGCCCAAAACATTGTGTTCGACCAGCCGGCCGGCCGGCTCGTCCACGAGTTCGGATATCCGCGGTCAACCAGCGATCCGGCCCGGGAGGGACGCCCCGAATACACCGGGCGGCGACTGGCCGCCTGCTACGGCCGGCCGAAACAGGACCATGGCATGCCCGACTGGCCGTCGCCGGAGGGCATCTGGGGGGTTCCGTGCGTCATGGGTGGCGGTTCCAGTGGCGGACCGCGAATCACCGACCTGAACGAGGCGACAGGGTTGGGCAACATCATCGGCGTGAACATCGAAAGCGCCTACATCGACGACGAAGGCAACAGCTGCGACTTCGGCTCCTGTGTCCGCCATCTGGTCGGGCCGCAGTTCAGCACGGCTGTGACGGCGGCTCTGCACAGACTCGCCGCACAGTTCTGAACAGCAGCTTGAAGTCCACTTGATCAAGGGCGGTCCCGGGTAGTCTTCCCGATCGCCGGTCACGGAGCTTCATCAGCGCGGCTCCGAAAGACCCCGCTCCGCCCCACGTGCCGGGGTGGTGCGGGGTCACCGGCGCGGCGGCCGAGCCGCGCGGACTGAGTAGCCGATTGCTCTCATGCTCGGCGATTTCCGGCCGATGGTGGGGTCGTGGACCGTTCTTGGGCTGGGACGTTGCGCGCTGATCAGTTGCGGATCCCTGGTGTGGAGCTCGGGGGGCTGCTCGGCGCGGGCACCTCCACGGTCGTCTTCGCGGCTCGGTGCCGGGGCCGGGACTGCGCCGTCAAGGTGGTCCAGCGGCCGGCCACCGGGCGGGAGTTCGCCGAGTTCTGCCGGGAGGCGTCGGTCCTGGCCAGTCTCGGCATCACGGGCCTGCCCGCCGTACATGAGGTGGGGCAGGTCGGCGGCCGACCGTACCTGATCATGGATCTGGTCACCGGGTCGATCCTGAGTGAAGTGCTGGCCGCCGGGTCGCTGGGTGACATCCGGACCGCCCGGCTCGGGATCGAGCTGGCCGATGCGCTCAGCGTGGCGCACGGGGCAGGCCTGGTGCACCGTGACGTCAAACCGGACAATGTCATGATCCGACCGGATGGCAGCGCTTGCCTGCTTGACTTCGGGATGGTCACCCGGGCCAGGGGCCACGCCGACGACAGTGACGTCGCGGTCGGCACTTTCCGCTACAGCGCGCCAGAGCAGGTCGGCGCGCTGCGGCGGGGGGTAGACGGCCGAGCCGACCTGTACGCCCTCGGCGTTGTGTTGTTCGAGTGCCTGGCCGGTTCCCCGCCGTTCGCGGCGGAGGACGCCGGTGAGCTGATCGCCATGCACCTGTCGGTACCCCCGCCCGACCTGTACGAGCTGTGCCCAGGGAGCGCGCCGGCCCTGGTGGCTGTCGTGGCGAAGCTGTTGGCCAAAGATCCCGACGACCGCTATCTGACAGCGGCCTCCCTGCGGGCGGACCTGCGGCGGATCCAGGACGGCGAGCGCGCGAAGTTCGCGTTGGCAACGGTGGCCGGTGAGGCCGTGTCCGAGCGGCCCCTGGTCGGCCGGTCCGAGGAGATCGAAAGGTTGACGGACCGGTGGCGGCAGGCCGCGGCCGGTCTCGGTGGCACCGCACTCATCACGGGCCCCACCGGTATCGGGAAGACCCGGCTGGTCCGGCAACTGCTGGCTGATGTCGGCTCGAGCGGCAGGCCGGTGCTCGGCGGCACCTGCGCCGACGAGAGCGTTCCGCTGGCACCGCTGCGGGAGGCGGTCGATCGATATCTGGAGCACATCGACCGGCTGGCCGAGCCGGCTCGCAGCATCGCGCGGGAACACGTACGGGCCGCCGCGGCGGAAACCGGGGGGCTCGCCGGAGGGCTTTCCCCGGCGCTGGCCGGACTGCTGGGCCGCGACACGCCGGAACGCGCGGAGCAGGAACAGTTCTGCGAGGCGGTGTCGCGGTTGCTGACCGGCCTGGCCTCAGCCGCCGGCGGTGCCGTCCTGCACCTGGACGACATCCACCGAGCCGACCCGCACACCCTCCAGGTCCTGCGGCACCTAGCCGCGGCGCTGCCCCAGGCCCCGCTGCTGATGGTGCTGACCGGGCGGGATGAGGGTGCCACCGACGGACTGCCGGCCGATCCGCACCTGATCCTGGGACCGCTGGACCGTGCCGCGACGGCGTCCATGATCCGGACCGAGCTGGGCGCCAACGAGGTCCCCGAACGGTTGATCGACAAGATTCAGACCCGCAGCGCGGGCAACCCGATGGCGGTCGCGGAGTGCCTGCGGGCAGTCCTCGACGGCGGCCTGTTACGGCCGTCGTGGGGGGCTTGGTCGCTGGACGAGACCCGGCTTGACGCGCTCACCCTGCCCGACGACATCATGGATCTGGTGCGACGCCGGGTGCAGCGGCTCACCGACGACGACCGTGACCTGATGAGGCTCGCCGCGGTCGTCGGCATCTCCTTCGACGCCGGTGTCCTCGCCGCAGCCGGCGATCTGCCGGTGCCGGCGGTGCTCGTGTCGCTGAACGCGGCCGTGACGGCCGGGGTAGTCGAGGTCGTGGACGACGGCGGCTTCGCCTTCGTCCACGACGAGCTCCGGCAGTCCTTGCTGGCGCCCATCGACGAGGCCGTCCGCCGCACCATGCACCAGCGCATCGCCGAGGCGCTGCGGCCGAGGACCGGCCGCGATCCGGACCGGATCCACCAGGTAGCGGCGCACTACCTCGCCGGAGACTGGCCGGCCGCCCCGCAGGACACCATGCGGGCCGCGGTGGACGCCGGAACGCTCGCGCTGGCCCGGTGGGCTCCGGCGACGGCACTGCAGCTGCTCACCAGCGCCGAGCAGGTCGCCGAGGCGCACCAGTTGCCGGTGCCCGTCGGCCTGCTGACCGGCATCGGGGTCGCGGCGATGCGTGCCGGTCGATACGAAGTCGCCCACGCCTATCTCGACCGGGCCCTGGCGGCCGAGTCGGATCCTCTGCGCCGGGCGACGCTGTTCATGCGCAAGGCCGAGACGTACCACTTGCGCTGGCTGGGGAAGCCAGCACTGGAATGCGTACGCGACGCGTACGCCGAGCTCGGCCGTCCGGTGCCGCGCCACCCGGCCCTGCTGGGACTGACGACGGCCGGTCTCGCGCTGCAAGGACTTCTGATCGGGCTCCTCCCGCTGCCCTGGCGGGAAGTGCACGGACCACGCCGCCGCTTCTGCCAGCTCTATACCGAGCTGTCGAACACCGGCGCCAAGAGCGCGGCCATAGCGATGGACCTGCCGCTGATGGGCATGTTGGACCTGCGGGCACTGCCGGCCGCGAACCGGCTCGGTCCCGGGCCCGAGCTGGTCGCCAAGAAGGGCGGCCTCGGCATCTCCGCCGCTGTGCTCGGCTGGCGTGCGCAGTCCGACCGGACGTTCGCGGTCGCCTTCCGGGTGGCGGCCGGCACCGGTAACCCGATCGTGACCGCGCAGCTGCACTGGATGGCCGGCATCGCCGACACCAACCTGCCGGAGCGCGACACCGGCTACGGCGGGAAGTTGCAGTTCGCGATCGAGGAACACGGGCAGTGGCTGGAGCTGAGTGAGTTCGCGAGCGGGGTCGCGGTACTCGGCCACCACGCGCTGCTACGTGGTCACCCCGACCAGGCGGAGCAGTTGTACCACTTTGGTGCGGCCCGGATGTCCGCCGAGGAGGAGACCACAGGCAGTATCATCGCCACGCTGGAGGCGCAGGCGGCCGCGCTTCGCGGACAGCCGGGTCAGGCCACCAGCAAGCTGGCCGTCATCGAAAAACAACTGGCGGACACGCCGCAACGATTGGCCGAGCGGCTCATGCTCGCGATCGCCCGGGTGCACCTCGCGGTGGAGCTCGGCGAACTGGACGAGCTCGACCGCGTCTACCAGCAGGCAATGGCGCAACTGACCGCGCTGCGCATCTCACCGGTGACCGCCTGGTCCTATCACCGCAACCTCTGGCTCTACCACGCCTTCGGCCGCCTCGAACACGCCATCGAGGCACCACCCGAACACCGGGAAGAACGTCTCGCCGCTGCCACAGCCGCCGTCGGCATGCTCCGCAAGGCCGCCAAAGGCTTGTCCATGCGGTCCTTCCACGCGGTTGCCGAAACGAGCCTCCGGCAGCTGCACGGCGACCATCGCGGCGCGCTGCGCCGGCTCGGCGCCACCCGTGACCGCGCGGCCGGGCTGGACAATCCACTGCTCGACTACGAGGTCTTCACCGCCCGCGCCCGCGCGAACCGGGCACTCGGCAACGAACCCGGCACCCGGCGCGACGCCGCCATCGCCCTCACGATCGCCACCGAGAACGGCTGGGTGCTGCGTGCCCAGCGGGTCCGGACAGCCTTCGGCTTGCAGACGCAGCAGCACAGCACCAAGCTGACGAACCGTACGTACCTGAAGGCCACCGGCAGCATCGACACCATGTACCAGAGGCGGTTGGAGGCCCTGCATGACGTCAGCGTGGCTGCCGCCACCGTCCTCGATCCGCTGGAGCTGACCCGGATGGCGCTGGACGAGATCGTCCGGATCTTCGGCGCTGAACGGGCCTTTCTGTTCCTGACCGATCCGGACACGGACGCCCTGGTGCCGTACCTCGGGCGGGACGTGCAGCGGCAGGATCTGGTCGAGCTGACCGGTTACAGCACCACCCTGGTCGAGCGGGCGCACCAGAGCGGCGAATCCTTGGTGGTCACCGGCAGCGACGAGGGGCTGGCCCTCGGCTCGCAGAGCGCGATGGTGCACGGGCTACGCAGCATCATAGTCACCCCGCTGCACGTGAAGGGCCGCCTGCACGGCGTCGTCTACCTGGACAGCCGCGTGGTCAAGGGCGTCTTCACCGACGACGACGTGGAGCTGCTGACCGCGATCTCCAACCACGTCGCGCTGTCGATGGAGACCGCCCGCGCCGCCCAGCTGGAGCTGGGCATCCGCACCGCCCAGCGCGACCGCGACCTGGCCCAGTTGCTGCACGCCGCGATGACCGAGATCGGCGGAAGCCTCGACCCCGACGAGGTGGCCCGGCGTTCGGTCACCACGGTGGGCCGGGTCCTCGACGCCACCACCGCGGTGCTGCTGCGCCCGGCCACCGACGCCACGGTCACGGTCACCCGCGCCGGCGGCGGGCCGGAACCGGAAACGTCGCACCACGACGACCCCGAGCTCGCCGCCCTGCTCGACCACCTGCCGGCCGGGCCCCTCGGTCCGGGCGCGACAGAAGCGGTCCCCGTGGCGCTCGGCGACAGCGTCAGGTCGTGCCTGGCGGTCCCCGTGGAGCTACGCGGAAAACGACTCGGACTGCTGCTCGTCGGCATCGGCCCGGGCCGCGACTTCACCCCGGCCGAGACGGAACTGGCGAACGTCCTGGCCGGATATATCGCGACGGCGCTGGAGAACGCTCTGCTGTTCCGGCGGGTCGAGGACCTGGCGACCCAGGACGGCCTGACCGGCCTGTTCAACCGGCGGCACTTCTTCGACCTGGCGCACGCCCACATCGAGGCTGCCCACCGCAGCAGGCGGCCACTGGCCGCCCTGATGCTCGATATCGACCATTTCAAGAACATCAATGACACGTACGGGCACGGAGTCGGCGATCAGGTCATCCGCGAGGTCGGCCGACGGCTGGCCACGGTGCCCCGGACCAGTGACATCCTGTGCCGCTACGGCGGCGAGGAGTTCGCCGTCCTGTTGACCGAGACCCCGACCCGGGAACAGGCGTACCAGGCGGCCCGCCGTCTGCACGGCGCCATCGCGGCCGAGCCGGTGGTGACCACGGCGGGCCCACTGACGGTCACCGTGAGCGTGGGGCTGGCCGGACCGGTGGCGGCGCCGAGCCTGGAGATTCTGCTCAAACAGGCCGACGAAGCTCTCTACGCGGCCAAGCGCAACGGCCGCAACCAGGTCAGCACAGTAAGCGAATGAACCGCCCGCGTGCACCGCGACAGTGCTCGACTCAACGCTCGCCGAGCGACTCCACCGGGCGAAAGTCAGGCTCGGGCGAATCGTATTCGAGGAGTTTGCGGAACGCTTCGGCTTCGACCGGCCGGGAGAAGAGGTAGCCCTGACCGTGGGAGCATCCGAGGGCGCGGACGAAATCGAGTTCCTCGCCGGTTTCGATACCTTCGGCGATGACGTCGAGTTCGAGGTTGACGCCCATGGTCACGATCGTGCGGACCAGTTCCTTGCTGCGTGGGCTGGTGGACATCCGGGAGATGAAGGAACGGTCGATCTTGAAGGCGTCGATGGAGAGGTCGTGCAGGGCTTCGAGCGACGAGTAGCCGGTGCCGAAGTCGTCGATGTGGACCTGTACGCCGATGGTCTTGAGACCGCGCAGCAGCGACGAGGCGAGCTTGACGTCATCCATGATGACGCCCTCGGTGATCTCGACCGCCAGCCGGTCGGGGCTCAGACCGAACGAGCGCAGCCGGCTGTCGACGTCGTCGATGAGGTCGCTCTGCCAGAACTGCCGGTTGGCGACGTTGACGCTCATCATGAACGGTCGGGCGTCGCCGCGGTGCAGGTCCCAGGCGTGCATCTGCCGGCAGGACTCGTCGAGGACCCAGGTGCCGATGCTGAGGATGAGCCCGGATTCCTCCGCGACGGTGAGGAATTCACTCGGCGGCAGGAGGCCCCGGGTGGGGTGCTGCCAGCGGATGAGGGCCTCGGCGCCGCTGATGAGTCCGGTCCGCAGGTCGACGATGGGTTGATAGTGCAGAACGAGGTTGTGGTTCTCGATGGCTCGGCGCAGTTCGTTCTCGATCCGGAGACGGTGGACGGCGGCGCCGTGCATAGCCGGGTCGAAGATGGCATGCGAGCGCTTCCCGTGGGTCTTCGCGTGGTACATCGCGGCGTCGGCGTCCCGCATGATCGTCTCGGTGTCGGTGTAGTCGGCCCGCCCCAACGTGATGCCGATACTGACCGAGACCACCGCTTCGGTGTCACCGAGGCGGTGCGGCACCGACAGCGCCTTCTGCAGGCGCGCGGCGGTGATGACCGGGCTGTCGTCGTCGACGAGTTCCTCGAGCAGTACGGCGAACTCGTCCCCGCCGAACCGGGCCACCGTGTCAGTACTGCGCAGACTCACGGTCAGCCGGCCGGCGACCTGCTGGAGGAGGTGGTCGCCGGCGAGGTGGCCGAGACTGTCGTTGACAATCTTGAACCCGTCGAGATCGAGCATGAGCACCGCGTACCGGTAGCCGATTCGGCGGCTGGACCGGGCGATCGCGGTGGTGAGCCGGTCC
>DASRYP010000801.1:0-10152 GCA_035687165.1 Actinoplanes sp.
CTGGAACCGCGCGATGTCGATGAGCCCGACATAAGCCGTGAACCCCGTCAGCCCCAGCACTCCCAGATAGGCCGACAGATTGCCCACCTCCGGGTCGACCACCCGCGCGCGGGCCGCGTCGGTCACCGCGTACTCCCGCCAGCCGAGGCCGTGCACCACGTGCGCACCGACCGGCAGTTCCGGCGACTCGGACGCCACCACTTCACCGACCGCGCCACCCTCGAGCGCCGCCCCGACCTGGAAGGGCGGAACGTACGATTTCGTGTCGTTCATCCGCCCCCGCATGTAGGGGTCGACGGACATGAACAGGTTGCGGACCAGCACCTGACCCGGCCCGGCCGACGGGGTCGGCACCTCGGCGATCTCGAACGTGTCAGCGGTGGGCCAGCCTTGCGGCCGCGCGGCGAGGCGAATCTCCTTCATGGGAACCAAGGTACGGTGCGATCGTGCTCACCACGATCCCGACCGCCGACCTGAGCAAGGCCCAGCGCGCCGACATCCGCGCCCTCCTGGACCAGGCCTTCCTCGGCAACTTCAGCGACGACGACTGGGACCACGCCCTCGGCGGCCTGCACTTCCTGGCCGAGGACCAGGGCACACTCGTCGCCCACGCCGCGGTGGTCCAGCGCAGCTTCCTGCACGCCGACCGCGCGTGGCGCTGCGGCTACGTCGAGGCCGTGGCCGTGCACCCTTCGTGGCGCGGCCAGGGCTTCGCCGCCACCGTCCTGGACGCCGCCGAAAGTGTCATAGACCGCGGCTACGATCTGGGTGCGCTCTCCGCCTCCGAAGCCGGCCGCGGCCTCTACGTCTCCCGCAGCTGGCTCCCCTGGCGCGGCCGCACAGCCGTCCTCTCCCCCACCGGCCTGACCCCCACCCCCGAGGACGACGACAGCACTTTCGTCCGCTTCGCCCCCGACGGCCCGCACTTCGACCGTGCCGCCACCCTGGCCTGCGACTGGCGCAACGGTGACGTCTGGTAAGTCACGGTCAGGCGAAACCCCGGGCGATTCGTCCGCTGCCCCACGGGCACAAAGTCGAAGTCATCGGCGGCAGCGTCCTTCTGAAGACGCTCTCGGAGCAGACACAGGCGCGGGCCACCGGCTCGGGTTGCGGGGCCGGCCCGGGTGCGGCCGTGACCACGACGGCGGCCGCCCGCAGCGCACTGGACTGCGGCCGTCGGCTGGTCACTCGATCTGGTCGAGTTCGGCCAGGTCGACGGCGGAGAGCGGCAACCCGGCGCCGACGACGTTCTCGCGCAGGTGCGCGGTGGCCGAGGTGCCGGGGATGAGCAGGATGTTCGGTGACCGATGCAGCAGCCAGGCCAGGGCGACCGACATCGGCGTCGCGTCCAGCCGGGCGGCCACCGACGAGAGCGCCGCGGACTGCAGGGGACTGAAGCCGCCGAGCGGGAAGTAGGGCACGTAGGCGATGCCCTGGTCGGCCAGGGCATCGATCAGCTCGTCGTCGTGCCGGTGCGCCAGGTTGTACATGTTCTGCACGCAGACTATCGGTGCGATCGTCTGCGCCTCGACGACCTGTTCCGGCGTCGCGTTGCTGACACCGAGGTGCCGGATCAGGCCTTGCTGCTGAAGGTCGACGAGCGTCTCGAACGGCTCGGCCAGCGAACCCGCTTGCGGCCCCGCAGCGTCGCCGAGCCGCAGGTTGACCAGGTCGAGCACGTCGAGGCCGAGGGTCTCGAGGTTCTCGTGGACGGCCCGGCGCAGCTCTTCGGGTGAGCGCGCCGGGGGCCAGCCGCCCTGCGGGTCCCGGGTCGCGCCGACCTTGGTCACGACGTGCAGCGATTCGGCGTACGGGTGCAGTGCCTCCCGGATCAGCCGGTTGGTGACGTGCGGCCCGTACGCGTCGCTGGTGTCGATGTGGGTGATGCCGAGGTCGACGGCCGCCCGCAAGACCGCGAGGGCACCGTCGTGGTCGGCGGGCGGGCCCATCACCCAGGGGCCGGCGAGCTGCATGGCGCCGTACCCGAGCCGGGTGACGGTCAGGTCGCCCAGGGTCCAGGTGCCGCCGGGAAGCGAGGTGGAAATCATGCCCACCACTCTGGTCGGTTCACTCTCTGATAGGAAGTAGGCACCTCCGAGTGCGTTAGGCACCCGAGAAGCGAGGAGCGGTCGATGGCGACGACGACGGCGGCCCAGAAGAGGGCTGCGACCAAGGCGGTGTACGACGCTTTCCTGGCCGGGTGTCCCAGCCGCAAGCTGCTCGACCGGATCTCCGACAAGTGGGTCGCGCTGGTCCTGGCCGCGCTGGGCAGTGGCCCCGACTGCGCCGGGGAGCCTCGCGCGATGCGCTACTCCGAGCTGGCCCGACTGCTGGCCGGCGTCAGTCAGAAGATGCTCACCCAGACCCTGCGCGCCCTGGAACGGGACGGCCTGATCACCCGCACCGCGACGCCGACCGTGCCCGTGACGGTCACGTACGAGCTGACCGGCCTGGGTCTTTCCCTGCACGAGATGATGCGCGGCCTCAAGACCTGGGCCCAGGCGAACATGGACGAAGTGCTCACCAACCGCTCGGCCTACGACAGCCGCTCGAGGTAGCGGCGTCCGGCCAGCACCCGTGCCACGCCTGGCCCGGCCGCCAGGAGGCGGACGAGGACGGCGACGGCCGGCCGTACTCCTCACGTCGACACGCCTGGCTTACAGGCTGCCCTGGTAGGCCAGAACGCCTCGGTTGACCGCGGTGATCGCCTTGCGGGCGGTGGCGCGCAGTTCGTCGGAGGCTGCGGAGGCCTCACGGATCTGGCCCAGCAGGTCGAGCACCTGCCGCGCCCAGCGGACGAAATCGCCGGCCGGCATGTCGGCCTCGTAGTTGTGGCCGCTGGCCAGCACCTTGGCGAGCGGCTCGCCGCGCGCCCAGCGGTACATCGGCCACACGAAGCCGGGGTCGGGCTCGCGGGTCAGCGTCAGCCCGTGCTCGGACTCGTCGGCCGCGATGTCGGCCCAGAGCTTGCCGGCCGCGTCGACGGCCTCGGTGATCGCACCCTTCGGCACCGAGGCGCGGTCGTCGCCCTCGCGGCGCGACTCGTAGAGGACCATCGAGACGGCCGCGGCCAGTTCCTCGGGGTCCAGGTTGTCCCAGACGCCGTGGCGCAGGCACTCGGCGATCAGCAGGTCGGCCTCGGACCAGATACGGCCCAGCATGCGACCCGGCGCGGTGACCTCGCCCGCCTGGGTGAGGTAGCCGCGCTCGGCCAGCACCGCGCACACCTGGTCGAACGTGCGGGCCAGCGAGCCCGTGCGGCCGGCCACCTTGTCGCGCAGCGCGTCGGTGTCGCGCAGCAGGCGCTGGCGCCGCTCGGCCCAGCGGGCATGCTCCTCGCGGTCGGGGCAGGCGTGGCACGGGTGCTGGCGCATCTGCACCTTGAGCAGCGCGATCTCGGCGTCCTCGCCCTGCTTCCCGCCGCGGGTGCGACGGCGGTCGCTGACCTGGCGGTCGCTGACCTGGCGGTCGAGGCCGGTGGCGCTGAGCTGGGCGGCCAGATCCCGGCGGGCGCCGGGGTTGCGGGGGTTGAAGTGCTTGGGCACCCGGATACGTTCGAGCACCTCGGCGTCGCCCGCGAAGTCGGCCGGGCTGACCCGGCCGGCCCAGCGGTCCTGGGTGAGCACGAGCGGGCGGGGCTCGCCGAAGCCGCCGGTCGGGGCCTCGAGCACCACGGCCAGCCCGGCCCGGCGGCCCTGCGCCACCCGGATCACGTCGCCGACCCGCAGACGCTCGAGTGAGGAGACCGCGGCGGCGCGACGCTGGGACACGCCCTGGCGGGCGATCGCCCGTTCACGGTCGGCGATCGCGACGCGCAGGGCGAAGTACTCGTCGAAGTCGCCGTGGTGGCAGGCCTCGTCCTCGGCGTAGGTCTGCATGGTCTCGACGTTGCGCTGCACCTGGCGGGCCAGGCCCACCACGGAACGGTCGGCCTGGAACTGGGCGAACGAGGACTCGAGCAGGTCGCGAGCCTTCTCGATGCCGACCGAGCCGGCCAGGTTGACCGCCATGTTGTAGGACGGGCGGAACGACGAGCGCAGCGGGTAGGTGCGGGTGGAGGCCAGGCCGGCCACGTGGCGCGGGTCGACCTCGGGGCTCCAGAGCACCACGGCATGGCCCTCGATGTCGATGCCGCGGCGGCCGGCGCGGCCGGTGAGCTGCGTGTATTCCCCCGGGGTCAGGTCGACGTGGGCCTCGCCGTTGTATTTCACCAGGCGCTCGAGCACGACGCAGCGGGCCGGCATGTTGATGCCCAGGGCGAGGGTCTCGGTCGCGAAGACGGCCTTGACCAGGCCCTGAACGAAGCACTCCTCGACCGCCTCCTTGAAGGCGGGCAGCATGCCGGCGTGGTGGGCCGCGAGACCGCGCTCGAGGCCGTCGAGCCACTCCCAGTAGCCCAGCACGGAGAGGTCCTCGCGCGGGATGGACGCGACCTTGGCCTCGGCGATGCGGCGGATCTCGGCCCGCTCGTCGAGGTTGGTCAGCCGCAGCCCGGCACCGAGGCACTGCTGCACGGCGGCGTCGCAGCCGGCCCGGCTGAAGATGAACAGGATCGCCGGCAGCAGATCGGCCCGCTCGAGCCGGTCGACCACCTCGGCGCGCGGCGGCGGCTGCCAGCGGCGCCCGCGGCCACCGCCGCCGCCCCGGCCGGGCCCGTGGGAGCGGTCGGTCAGGTCGAGGCGGCGTTCCATCTCGCGGGTGTACCGCAGCAGTTCGGGGTGCACGTCGTGTTTCTTGGCCGCGTCGGCGTCGTGGAACAGGTCGAACATGCGCCGGCCGACCAGCATGTGCTGCCAGAGCGGCACGGGCCGGTGCTCGCTGACCACGACCTCGGTCTTGCCGCGGACGGTGACCAGCCAGTCGGCGAACTCCTCGTAGTTGCTGACCGTGGCGGAGAGAGACACCAGGGTCACCGAGGCCGGGAGGTGGATGATCACCTCTTCCCAGACCGCCCCGCGGAACCGGTCGGCCAGGTAGTGGACCTCGTCCATCACCACGTAGGCCAGGTTCTTCAGAGCGGAGGAGCCCGAATAGAGCATGTTGCGCAGCACCTCGGTGGTCATCACGACCACCGGGGCGTCGCCGTTGATGGCGTTGTCACCGGTCAGCAGGCCGACCTGGTCGGCGCCGTAGCGCTCCACCAGATCGTGGTATTTCTGGTTGGAGAGAGCCTTGATCGGCGTGGTGTAGAAGCACTTGCGCTCGCCGTCGCGCAACGCGAGGTGCACGGCGAACTCGCCCACCACCGTCTTGCCGGCGCCGGTCGGCGCGCACACCAGCACGCCACTCCCACGTTCGAGCGACTCGCAGGCGGCGCGCTGGAAATCGTCCAGGTCGAAGCCGACGTCGAGCATGAAATCCTCGAGCGCGGGAAACTCGGCCACCCGGGCCGCCCGCCGCTGGGATTCCGCATACCGTTCGGCGGGACTAGTCATGACCACAAGGCTAATCCGTAGGTCTGACAAAAAGGAGCACGGGCGGTTGCCGCCCGGGCCGCGCGGCGTGGTGGGTATGGTGCACCCGTGCCGGATGATGCATCGACCGATCGCCCTCCCCGTCGGCCGCACCGTCAGGTCGACGCCGTGCTGTTCGACTTCCACGGCACGTTGGCGCAGGTGGAAGACCCGGTGACCTGGGTGATCTCAGCCGCCACGGCCTGCGGTCGCGAGCTCGAGCGGGGCCGGGCCACCGTGCTGGCCGACCGGCTGGTCACCGCGGGGCGTGCCGGTGGCCCGCTGCCGCACCGGGTGCCGCCGAGCCTGGCCGAGCACTGGGCCGACCGGGATCTTTACGCCCAGAGCCACCGGGCCGCCTACACGGGCCTCGCGGCGACCGTCTCCACCGACGTCGAGGGGCTGGCCGACGCGCTCTACGACCGGCTGCTGGAACCGGCCGGCTGGCTGCCCTACCCCGACACCGAGCCGACGCTCCGCACGCTGCACGACGCCGGCATCAAGGTGGCCGTGGTCAGCAACGTCGGCTTCGACATCCGTCCGCTCTTCGCGGCGTGGGGCATGGATTCCCTGATCGACGCGTACGCCTTGAGCTTCGAGGTCGGCCGCACCAAGCCCGACCCGGCCATCTTCCTGAGGGCCTGCGGGATGCTCGGCGCCGATCCGGAGCGCACGCTGATGGTCGGCGACACTCCGGCCGACGCGGGCGCCGTGCGAGCGGGCTGCGCCGCGCTGGTGCTGCCGGCCGCCGAACCGGGCCGCCCCAACGGGCTCGGCGCCACCCTGGCCCTGGCCGGTTGCGCCGTCTGACATCAGGGCAGGTCGCGCGGAGCCACGCAGCAACCCCCTCGGGGCACCGGCGCCGCGCGCACGGGATCGGCTCCGATCAGCATTCCGGTCCGGACCGGGCAAGCGGCGAAGGCTCAGGCGTACGAGTCCAGGCTGACGCCCTGGCGCTGGCCCTTGATCGGCTTCGGGGCCTCGGTGGGCTCGACGACCGGCTTCTCGGCGGGGGTGGCGGCAGCGGCGGGGGTCTCGGGGGTGTTCGGCTGCTTGACGGCGGCCTCGGCCAGGCCCTTGAAGGTCGAGCGGGCGGTGTCGAAGGCGGCGTGGGCGTACGAACTGATCTGCATGTCCTCCTCGATCGGCCGGTTCCGCGCGATCTGACGAGGAAGTCAGCGGAGCAACCGGACTGCACCCGGCACGCACGCACGTCAGGTCGAGGTCGAGGGCACCGACGCGCTCCCCGTCGGCGTACGCGACGATGCCCGCGGAGCTCAACCGCACGCGCTCGGCCCGATAGACAGTGATCCGGGGGTCGGTGACGTGCGTTCCGCGGTTCAGCTTCGGTTTGAGCCGGGCCAGCGCCGCCCGCCCGAACGGCGTGGTGACCACGACGTCGAGCAGGCCGTCGGTGGGGTCGGCGTCGGGCAGGATCCGCATGCCGCCGCCGTAACTGGCGCAGTTGCCGACCGCCACCAGCATGCCCTCGAAGCTGTAGTCCTCGCCGTCGAGTTCGAGCGCGTACTTGCGGGGCCGCAGCCGGGCCAGTTCGAGCACGATCGCCAGGTCGTAGCGGCGCGGGCCGCGCGGCCAGCGCAGGCCGTTGGCCCGCTCGTTGACCAGCGCGTCGAAGCCCCCGGCCAGCACCGCTCCGAACCAGCGGACCTCGCCGTCGGCGCCGACCGCGCGGGCCAGGTCGATCGGCGTGTGCCGGCCCGCGGTCAGGGCGGCGGCGACCAGGTCCGCGGCGGCCAGGGGGTGCTGCGGCATGCCCACGCCGGCGGCGAAGTCGTTGCCGGTGCCGGCCGGGACGACGCCGAAGCCGACCGGCTGCTCGGCGACGGCCTGCAGGGCCCGGTGGATCGTCCCGTCGCCCCCCACCGCCACCACCGCGGCCACGCCACCGGTGACCGCCGCGCGGCAGGCCTTCTCCGCCTCTTCGCCGCTGTGGGCGGTCAGGAGCCGGACCGTACGCCCGGTCCCGGCCAGCCGGTGCAGGACCCCGGAAAGCAGATCGCGGTGCCGACCGCGCCCCGCTGCGGGGTTGGCCAGCACCGCGATCTCAACGCTCGTCACAGCGGGGCAGAGTACATGTCAGGTTCTGTCACCTCAGGTCATGTCGTCTCAGGTCATGTCGTCGAAGCGACCGTCCAGCGCGCGGGGTCGCGCGACCGGGGTGGGCGCGTCGATGGGGCTCGGCGCCGCGACCGGGTCGGAGGCGCCGACCGGCACCCGTTCCTCCTCGAGCGGGGAGATCGAGTCGTCGTCGAGCCCGGCATAGATCTCCTTGCCGCGGCCTTTGCGCCGGTCGTTGATCGCCGCGACGCCGGTGGCGATCAGGTAGAGCACCACCATGCAGAGCGCCAGCAGGGTCATGCCGAACGGGCCCGGGTCGGGGGTGGCGATAGCGGCGAACGCGAACGACAGGAAGACCACGATCCGCCACCAGCTCAGCAACCTCTTCGCGGTGACCACGCCGGTGAAGTTGAGCATGAGCAGGATCAACGGGAATTCGAAGGCCCCGCCGAAGATCAGGATCATGTTGGTCACGAACCCGATGTACGACGAGACCTCGAGTTTGGTCGACTCGCCCAGCACGCCCGCTTGCATGATGAAGGCCAGGCTGTGGCCGACCACGAGGTAGGCGAGGACGGCGCCGGCGGTGAAGAGCGGAGCGGCGATCGCGACGAACACGTACGCCCATTTGCGCTCGTGCCGGTGCAGGCCGGGCGCGATGAACGCCCAGAGCTGGAAGAGCCAAACCGGCGCACCGACGATGATGCCGACCCAGAGCGCGATCTTGAGGCGCAGGATCAGCGTGTCGGTGACGCCCAGGACGACCCAGTCGCAGTATTGCTTGCCGTCGGCGCGCACGGCCATCGACGACGGGAGGCTGCAGTAGGGCTGCTCCAGCAGGTGGAACACCCAGTTCGACAGGATGAAGCCGACGATCAGACCGACGACCAGGCCGAGGGACGCGAAGAACAGCCGGTTACGCAGTTCCCGGATGTGGTCGATGAGCGTCATGGAGCCGTCGGCGGCCTGCTGAAACTTGGTGGGCCCCTGACGGCGAAGGGCTAGCTTCATGCCCGCGGATCAGCGGTCGGTGGTGCGCTGCTGCACCGGGTCCACGAAAGGCGGGGCCGGCGGCGGGGTCTGCTGGTAGCCCTGGGGCGGCGTCGCCTGCTGGTAGCCCGCCTGCGGCTGGGGCTGCTGCACCTCACCGTGGATCGGCTGGCGCGAGTATTGCGGCTCGGCCTTCTCGGCTACATCGTTGTTGTCGTCGACCAGGCCCTTGGTCTCGGCCTTGATGATCCGCAGCGACCGGCCCAGCGACCGCGCCGCGTCCGGCAGCCGCTTCGCACCGAAGAGCAGCACGAGAACGACCACGAAAACGATGATGTGCCATGGCTTGAGGGCGCCCATGGGAGAACTCCAGTCGGTCGGATCAAGTTGTGCGGGGTCCATCGTACGTGTCAATTCTGGTGATGCAGCCCACGGACCCTGGCGGGTTTTGCCACTGTTCCCCCAAATCCAGGGACAACAGGGACGGAACGCCGCACGCTACCCCAACGCCGGGAAAACGGTAAGGACTACTTCTGGAAGACCGCGTGTTCCTGGAGGTTCTCGGCCCGCTGCCGCACGCCGAGCAGGGTCTCCTGCAGCACCAAGGCGTTCTCCCGCAGCTCGGCCGCCTCGGCCTGCCGTCTCCGCAACCGCACGGCCGCGCGACGCAGCCCGTCGAGTCGGCCCAGCAACCGGACACCGACCGCCCCCATGACGACCACGGCGACCACAACCACGGCGATCCAGCTCCACATCAGCACCCGAACACATTAGCGCCTGGGCGAGCTGTACTGGTCGAGCGCCGCCGCGGCCTGCTCGCGGATGCGACGCAGCAGCTCGGGCGGGCCGAGCACGGTGACGTCGGGGCCGAGGCCGAGCAGCAGCCGCTGCGCCCAGCCCAGGTCGGTGACGCGCATCGTCACCACCCACTCGTCGCCGCCCTCGCGGCGTACCTCCTCGACCGGGTAGTACTCGGTGATCCACCGGCTGCCACGACCCACCCGCAGCGTGACCAGCTGCAGCTCGGCGCCGGGGACGAAGACACCGGCGCTGACGTCGTGCGGCACGGCCCGCGAGGGCGGCGCGGACGGCTCGTCAAGTTCGGTGAAGTCGTCGATGCGGTCGACCCGGAACAGCCGTGTGCCCTCCGCGCGGCGGCACCACGCCTCCAGGTAGGCCTTGCCGCCGACCATCAGCACCCGCATCGGGTCGACGACGCGTTCGGTCGTCTCGTCGCGGGCCGCCGTGTAGTAGGTCATCCGCAGCGCGTGCCCGGTCTCGACGGCCGCGCGGACCCGGTCGACGCGCTTCGTGTTGGCCGGCAACCGCACGGCGACCGGCGCTCCGGCCAGGTCGCCGGCCGCGTTCTCAATCTTGGCGAGGGCACGTTCGATGACGTCGCGGTGGCCGATGCCGGGCGTCTCGGCGAGCATCCGCAGCGCCACCACCAGCGCCAGCGCCTCATCCTGGGTGAGCCGCAGCGGCCGGTCGATGCCCGCGTCGTACGTCACCGTCACCCGGTCGCCGTCGAAGGCCATGTCGATGAGATCGCCCGGCCCGTAGCCCGGCAGCCCGCAGACCCACAGCAGCTCCAGGTCCTCGCGCAACTGGCGCTCCGAGATCCCCAGGT
>DASRYP010000802.1:0-10475 GCA_035687165.1 Actinoplanes sp.
TAGCCCCAAGCGGGACCGCCGTAACCCGGAGCAGCGCCGTACGGCGGACCGCCGTACCCGTACCCCGGAGGAGGCGGCCCACCGTAGCCGTACCCCGGAGGCGGCCCACCGTAGCCGTACGCGGGTTGGGGTACTCGGATCGGCAGCGGCACCACCGGCTCGGCCGGCGGCGGAACGGTTCGCGTCACCCCGTCCGGGAAGATGATGTGATAGTTGCGCCCGTCCCAGAAGGCCTGCGGCGCCTGGGGATCCTTGGCCGTGAAGACCGCACGATATGCGACGATCTCGTCCAGCAGTCGCCGTTCCTCGGCCGCCGCCCGATCGACGTCCTGCGGCTTGCGGTCGAGCCCCCGGTTCATCCCGTCGCGCAGCTGAGCCAGCTGGGTGGACGCGAACTGGAAGCTCCGCATCGCCTTCTGCCCCGTCTCGCCCGCCACCCGCTTGGCCCACTGCCGGGCCGAGTAACGCCGGCCCAGACTGCCCAGCGCCGCCACCTCGGGCGGGGAGAACCAGCCGGTGTGCACATAGAACGGCAGGATCCGCTCGGTGAGCCGGCCCTCCCAGCTGCGCAGCGCGATCGCGAAGCCGACGACCAGGAAGAAGAATGGGACCATGAACCCCAGATAGCCGTACAGCATGATCAGGGGTTGGCCCAGGCTGACCGAGAGCGTCGGCAGCAGGTTGAACGTGCCGTGCAGGATCATCGCCAGCAGCAGGCCGGCGATCGGCGCCAGCCAGCGCACCTTGCGGTCGCTGGAGCGGGCCGCGATGCCCAGCCCGATGCCGGTCATCGAGGTGAAGAGCGGGTGGGCGAAGCCGGTGAACAGGATTCGCACGATGAAGATTGCGAAGAGGTTCTGCAGGCCGGTGGCCGGACCGTATTGCTCGACGCCCGCCGCGTAGCCGTGTTCGCCGAGGTAGAGCACGTTTTCGACCATCGCGAAGCCGAGTGCCGACAGGCCGCAGTACACGATGCCGTCGGTGATGCCCGACCACTCGCCACGCCGCCGCCAGAAGAGCAGCAGCGGGCCGGCCGCCTTCATCAGTTCCTCGATGAAGGGCGCCACCAGCACCGCCACCAGCGCGTCGGGCAGGCCGATCCGCTCGAACAGCGCCGCCGCGCCGGTGTTGACGGCCAGCGCCACCGCAGTGGCGATCGCCGCGCCCCAGGCGAAACAGAACGCCAGGTAGCGGACCGGCTCGGGCTCGTAGCGGTCGAGCCACAGGAAGGCCGCGACCAGCAACGGAACCGGCAGTACGGCAGCGGTCAGGCCGATGGCGAGGGCAGTGCCGCCAATGTTGACGCCGAGGTAGAGCAGCATGCCGATGGCGCCGGCGAGCAGGAAGGAGACGACGCCCGCGATCGGCAGCCACCGGCGCCAACCGGTGCGGCGGCCGGCCGCGACGGGCAAGACCTTCTCGGCGTACGGGTCGAGCCCGCCAGGGGCCGCCTCGTCCAGCAGCACGGATGAGGCGGCGGGTGCGGCGGCGGGTGCGGGGGACTCAGGGGCAGCCTGGTCGGGCGTTCCGCCCGGCGAAACGTCGGCCATGCCGCCAGCGTAGTCACCCGTTCGATGCGCGGCCGCCCCGAGGACGATCCCCGACGATCACGACGAGGTCAGAGGTAGAGGCCGGTGCCGTCCGGTTCGACCCGCCGGGCCGCCACGGCGTGCACGTCACGCTCGCGGAGCAGCACGTATCCTCGGCCGTGCAGCTCGACCTCGGAACGGTCGTCGGGGTCGAAGAGCACCCGGTCACCGACGACGATCGACCGCACGTTCGGTCCCACCCCGACCGCGGTGGCCCACGACAGTCGGCGGCCCATCGCCGCGGTCGCCGGGATCACGATGCCCGCGCTGGAACGGCGCTCGCCCTCACTGCCGTCCTGCTGGACGAGGACTCGGTCATGCAGCATGCGGATCGGCAATCCGCTCTCGGTTCGGGCGTCGGAGCTCACGCCTGGAGACGGTACGCCCGTGCGCGTGGATCCCTTCGCTAGGTCCCGCCGTGGCGATCACGATGCGGGACGGTCCGACTACTAGGTTGTTATCGGCGTTCCGCGACGGTGAGGGGGTGGGCGGTTGAGCCGCTTGCAGCGAGTCCGGCAGAACCTGCGCCGCGCGTATGACTCGGGCCGGGAGTCCGTGCGCCTGGCGCGCGACGACTCGCGGCCGGAACAGGAGACCGAGGTCGAGTTCGTCCCGCCGCTGCCCGAATCCGACGACGGCCACCACTCGACGTCCAGCCAGGACGACGCCGAGGTGCCGCACTCGTTGCGGATCGCCGCCGCGTGGGCCTGGCGCCTGATCGTGGTCGGCGTGGTCGCCTGGGCCCTGCTGCGCTTCATCGGCGTGATCAGCGTCGTCGTCATCCCGCTCGCGATCGCCCTGCTGCTTTCGGCGCTGCTCGCCCCCGCGGTCGGCTGGCTGCGCCGGCTGCGGCTGCCGGCCTCGCTGGCCACGTTCCTGGTGCTCATCTGCGGCCTGGCCGCGGTGGCCGGCACCCTGACGTTGGTGATCAACCAGTTCCTGAACGGGTTGCCTCAGCTCACCGAGGGGGCGACCCAAGGTATCCGGACGATCCAGGAGTGGGCCAAGACCGGGCCGCTGCACCTCTCCGACGATCAGGTCAATCAAGCGATCGACAACGTGCAGAGCTGGATCAACTCGAACACCGCGTCGCTCACCTCGACCGGCATCTCCACCGCGGCGACCGTCTTCGAGCTGCTCACCGGTGCGCTTCTGGTGCTCTTCTCGACCTTCTTCTTCCTGCGCGACGGCCGCAAGATCTGGCGCTTCATCGTGCGGCTCTTTCCGGTGAACGCCCGCTGGTCGCTGGCCGACGCCGGGGATGCCTCCTGGGCCACGCTCGGCGCCTACGTGCGGGCCACCGTCGTGGTCGCGTTCATCGACGCGCTCGGCATCGGCATCGCCCTGGTGGTTCTCAAGATCCCGTTTCCGTTCCCGCTGGCCGCGCTGGTCTTCCTGGGCGCGTTCATCCCGATCGTCGGTGCCGGCGTGTCGGGCGCGGTCGCCGTGCTGGTCGCGCTGGTCGACAAGGGCTGGGTGATCGCGCTGATCGTGCTGGGCGCGGTGATCTTGGTGCAGCAGATCGAGGGGCACATCCTGCAGCCACTGATCATGGGCCGGGCGGTCGCCATCCACCCGCTCGCCGTGATCATCGGCATCGCGTCGGGTGTTGTGCTGGCCGGCATCGTCGGGGCGCTGATCGCCGTACCGCTAATCGCCGTTCTCAACACCGGCATCCGCCGTCTCACCCGGCGCCGCCCGGAGGTTCCCGCGAACGCCGTGGTCGTCACCGGCGGCGGCTAACTCGGTCGGCGGCACGGCCCGGTCGGCCTGGGCGGGCTCCCCGCGGGGAACCCGCCCGTTGGCAGAGCGTGGCCGGTCAGGCCGGTTGGCAGAGCGTGGCCGGTCAGGCCGGGTTGACGCTCAGCCCGACCTCGTTGAGGCCGACCGTGGCGTCGACGACAGCCTCGCCGTTGCCGCTGCGGCTCAGAGCGCGCAGCGTCCACGAACCGGGCGCGGCGAAGAAGCGGAACACGCCCTCGGGCGAGGAGACCACTTCGGCGGTGAACTCGCCGGACGAGTCGAGCAGCCGCACGTAGGCGCCGCCGACCGGCGCACCCTCGGCGTCGCACACGATCCCGGTGAGGACGGTCTCGCGGTGCAGGTCCACGCCGGCGGGGAGGGGTGCCGACTGGTCCGGGGCCGCGCAACCAGCGGCGATATTGGACGGTGAGGTCATGGGATCACGCCTTCCCGGGCTCGTCGCCGAGCGCGATCGGTACGCCGATGAGCGAGCCGTACTCGGTCCACGAGCCGTCGTAGTTCTTCACGTTCTCCTGGCCCAGGAGTTCGCTCAGGACGAACCAGGTGTGCGAGGAGCGCTCGCCGATGCGGCAGTAGGCGATGGTGTCCTTGCTGCCGTCCAGGCCGGCCTCACCGTAGATCTTGGTGAGCTCCTCGTCGGACTTGAAGGTGCCGTCCTCGTTGGCCGCCTTGCTCCACGGCACGCTGATCGCGGTCGGGATGTGGCCGGCACGCTGCGACTGCTCCTGCGGCAGGTGCGCCGGAGCGAGCAGGCGACCGGCGAACTCGTCGGGGCTGCGCACGTCGACCAGGTTTTGCACGCCGATGGCGGCGACGACCTCGTCGCGGAAGGCGCGGATCGACAGGTCGGGCGCGGAGGCCTGGTAGCTGGTCTTCTCGCGGACCGGAACGTCCTTCGTGTACTGGCGGGCGTCGAGCTCCCACTTCTTGCGGCCACCGTCGATCAGCTTGACCTGATCGTGGCCGTAGAGCTTGAAGTACCAGTACGCGTACGCCGCGAACCAGTTGTTGTTGCCGCCATAGAGCACCACGACGTCGTCGTTGCTGATCCCGCGCTCGGAGAGAAGCGCCGAGAACTGCTCCTGGTTGACGAAGTCACGCCGGACCGGGTCCTGGAGGTCCTTCTTCCAGTCCAGCTTGATGGCGCCGGGGAGATGGCCGCCGTCGTAGGCGGTGGTGTCCTCGTCGACCTCGACGAAGACGACGCCCGGGGTGTCGAGGTTCTGCTCGGCCCAGTCGGCCGAGACGAGCGCGGTGTCGCGACTCATCGGTTCACTCCCTGTGAGAGATGGGGGTGAGTCAGCGCACGGGATTCGCGATGTCGCACCGCGCGCGGGACCCAGTGGAGATGGCGAAGGATCTCGAGCTGTCGTGCGACGGGCACCACGAACCGGCAGCGTTGCCGGCGGGGAGAGCTAGAACGTGCTCAGCACTGGTGGCCCCGTCAGTGGACAGGGCGACACAGGCAGGCGGCCATGCGGCACAGGTCGACCGCACGCCTTTTGGTGAGCAACGGGCTCATGGGACGGACCCTACCAGCGGTTCACCCACGGGTAACAGGTCCGACCACGATCCGGGACATGGCCGGGGTCACAGTCCGCCCGCGTTCAGTGACACGTTGTCGGCCCCGGCGGTGAACCGGAGCCCGCCCGGGGTCGGCTCGACCTTCTGCACGGCCAGCTTGAGCGGCAGTTCGGGAACCCGAAGATCGACCGAGAGCTTCTGGACGTACGAGTTGATCAGCGTGCGGATCAGCGGCACGTTCGGCAGACCGGCGGCGGTCACGTCGGAGAAGCGCACTTGCACGACGCCCTGTCGCACGGCGACGGTGGCCGTGCCCGAGACGTCGAAGGTCTGGCCCAGGGCCTGCACGGGGGCGCTGCCGACGAGCTTGCCGTCCTTCTCGGCCAGCTGGAGACCGGGCTGGCCGATCAGCTCGGCGAGCTGGGCGTAGTCGATCGTGCCGGTGCCGGTGACGGTCCGCGCGACGATGTCACCGGTGCCGCTGCGGATCGTGTCGAGCGGCGCGGTGACGTCCTGGGCGCGCACGTCCAGGCCGGTCACCCGGACGGTCCGGTTGTTGCCGGCCGGGCCGGAGAGATCCTTGAGCTGGATGCGGATCTCCTGATAGCGGCCGTCGAGTACCTGGGTCAGGAACGGGATGCCTTCGACCTTGACGTCCGGCTTCTCGCTCGTCGCGTTCTGGTCGGCGATCTGCTGGGCGACCCGGTCGCCGATCGTGCGCTCGGCGTATCCCGCGGCGAACCGGTCGAGTACGACCAGCAGGCCGGCGACGATGATCAGAAGGATGATCAGGGTGATGAGCAGCCGTCGTCCGCGCCGCTTCTTCCGCGGGCGTTCCGTGCCGTAGACCTCGCCGCTGATCCGGTTCTCCCCATCAAGTGTGCAACTGTCGAGAACAGTACATGCCCGATTCGAGGCCCTCGCGAAACGGCTGGCCAGTCCGACCTAGGTCAAGAACCAGTGGTTCAGCGCGTACGCCGTCGGGGCCAGCAGAGCGAAGGCGCCCAACGGTCCCTGCATGTGCCGGGCCACCCAGAACGTCGGCGCCTCGCCGGCAAGCTGCCGGTCGGCCTGCCCGAAGTTGGCCGCCAGGTCGACCAGGTGTGCGACCACGACTGCGATCAGCCCGATGATCGCGCCCTTGGCCGGGGTGAACGGCAGCACCAGCACGCTGCCCAGCGCGGCCGCGGCCAGGGTGCCGAGCATCGCGCCGAGCACGATGCCGGTGGCGCCGCGCGGCACCTGGGCGGCGAGGCGGGGTTTGGCGAAGATCGCGTCGGTGGTCCGGGCGACGACCAGCGCCACGCCGGCGGCGGCGGCGCAGACGATCAGCGACTGGGTGCCGACCTCCTGGCGGGTGAGGACGATCGGGATCGCGTAGGCCACCACGCCGCCCACGATCACCAGCGTCGTTCGCCACGAGTCGGTGATCCGCGCTCGGTCCCCGGCCCGGACGAGCTGGCCGATCACCGCCGCCACGAAGCCGCCCAGCGTCAGCCAGAGCAGCGGGGACAGCCCGGCCGTGGTGCTGGTGACCGCGACGTAGTCGGCGACCAGCGCGACCACCGCGCAGACGCCGGCCGTGGTGAGCGGCGCGGGCGGGCCGAGCGCCATCACCCAGGCGAGCAGGGCGAGCAGCTGCACGCCGAAGAGCACGATCGCGAAGGGCAGGCGCGAGTCGGGGACCGAGGTCACCGCGCCCAGCACGAGGCCGACCGCCAGGAGTCCGGCGAACCCGGCGATCGCCAGGGAGAGCTGGCGGCGGACCGGGACGACCTCGATCTCCTCGAACTCCTCCTCGTCCGGCTCCTCGGGGTCGTCCCCGAAGCCGGCGGACGCCTTCGTCCGGCCGGACCTCGCGATCTCTCGCGAGGTGTCGGCGTCCCAAGATTCGTCCTGCGGCAGGGTGGGGAACACGCCTCAGATGGTGCCAGTAACCCGCGCCGACGCCCAATTCCCCCGGCTTGGTTAAAGGCTTGTTACGAAAACGCCATTCGTACGCCGGGAGGGCGTTCACTACATCACTCAGTCAAACGATCGAGGCGCTCGCGGCGATGCATCGGTTAGGGTGAGCCCAGCCCACCCGTCGGTGACGCCGGGAATTGTCCGCCTTGGCGGACCCAAGTGTGACCCCATCGAGTCACCCGAGCGGCCCCCGAGCCGCAAGGACGGAGGTGAGTGTGGAAATCCTTCTGTTGGTGACGGCGCGTGCCGGTGAGCCTTCCGCCGTGCTGCCCGCGCTGGATCTGCTTCCCCACTCCGTACGCACCGCCCCCCGCGACGTCCGCACCTTGGTGTCCGGGCCCAGCCCTGACGCCGTCCTGGTGGACGCCCGCTCCGAGTTGTCCGAGGCCCGCGCCACGTGCCGCATGCTGCACGCGACCGGCCTCGGGGTGCCCCTGATGGCCGTCGTGACCGAGGCCGGCCTGATCGCGCTCAACGCCGACTGGGGTGTCGACGACGTCATCCTGGCCAGCGCCGGTCCGGCCGAGGTCGAGGCCCGTCTTCGCCTCAGTTCCGGCCGCCTGAGCAACGCCACCGCCGGCGCCGGTGGCTCGGTTCGCGCCGGTGAGCTCAACATCGACCCCGACACCTACGCGGCGAAGCTCAAGGGCCGCCCGCTCGACCTCACCTACAAGGAGTTCGAGCTGCTGAAGTTCCTCGCCCAGCACCCGGGCCGGGTCTTCACCCGCGACCAGCTGTTGCGCGAGGTCTGGGGTTACGACTACTTCGGCGGCACCCGCACGGTCGACGTGCACGTGCGGCGCCTGCGCGCCAAGCTCGGCTCCGAGTACGAGTCGATGATCGGCACGGTGCGTCAGGTGGGTTACAAGTTCGTGGTTCCGCCGTCGGGCCGCCAGCTGCCCGACAACGAGCCGGTCTCCCTGCCGGTCTGAGATGGCATGACGTCTGTCCGGCCGGTTGACCGGTTGAGTTCCGTCGAGGCGGCCGACGTTCTCGCGTTGGCCGCCGCCACCGAACTGGCGGACGGCGTCTACCCGCTCTCCGAAGACGTAGTGCTGCGCGTGCGCGGCGGAGGCAACGACTCCGCCGCGCACACGCATCTTCTGGCTTACGCCGCCGACGACCATCTGGCCGGTTACGCGTTCCTCGAGCGCGACGGTTCCGGCGAGCTCTTCGTGCACCCGGCCTACCGCCGGCACGGCCACGGCACGGCCCTGCTGACCGCCGCGGGCGCCGGGCAACTCCGCTTCTGGGCGCACGGCGACGAGCCCGGCGCGCGAGCCTTCGCCGAAAAGAACGGTTTCGAGCGGATGCGCGTTCTGTGGCAGATGCGCCGCTCGCTGACCGAGCCGCTGCCCGACATCCCGCTTCCGGCCGGTCTGACCTTGCGCGGCTTCCGCCCCGGTTCCGACGAGGACGCCTGGCTGGGCGTCAACTCGCGAGCCTTCGCGCACCACCCTGAGCAGGGCCGCTGGACCCGCGGCGACCTACTGGCCCGCGAGGCCGAGCCGTGGTTCGACCCGGCCGGCTTCCTGCTCGCCGTCGACGTGGCCGACACGCTGCTCGGTTTCCACTGGACCAAGGTGCACCCGCCCGCCGGCGCCGACCCGGCGATCGGCGAGATCTACGTGCTCGGCGTCGACCCGACCGGTCACCGGCGCGGTCTGGGCGCCGCGCTGAGCGTGGCCGGTCTGCGCCATCTGGCCGGGCAGGGACTGACCGTCGCGAACCTTTACGTCGACGCGTCGAACACTGCCGCCGTCGCGCTCTACCGCCGCCTCGGGTTCGAGATCTACAAGACGGACATCAGCTACTTTCGGCCCTGAATCGCCGAGGGTGTCGATCGCCACACCGTGAGTCCCCGGGCCGAGCTTCGCTGGTCACGACTAGGACAAGGCGACATCTCGAGGCGGTAAACACCACCCCCCTATATACGATATGTCGGTCTCTAGTCTCGCGGTTCACGCAACGGACAACTCGCCCTCAGGAGAAGGCTAACTAGGGGCGTAAACGTGTTCACCGTGCGTTCATGTGGGCCCGACTAACCGGCTACCTCGCGCTTTTAGCTTCGGTAGTGCCGGTGCGACGCCGGCGATGTGCCGGTGCGACACCGGCATGCACACCTCCGAAGGGAAAATTGTGAAGCTCCAGCGGTCCGGTTACCTGGCAGCCGGCATTGCCTTGACTGCGGCGCTCGCGCTCTCCGCGTGCGGCTCGGACAACGAATCGCCGAAGGGTGGAAGCGACGCTTCCGCCGCTGCCGGCAACTGTGTTGCCGGCAGCCTGACTGCCCAGGGTTCGTCGGCGCAGAAGAACGCCATGGACGAGTGGATCAAGACGTACCAGGAGCAGTGCAAGGACGCGAAGATCGACTACCAGGGCACCGCCTCGGGCGCCGGTATTCAGGCCTTCATCGCGGGCACCGCCGACTTCGCCGGTTCCGACTCCGCCCTCAAGGAGGAGGAGCAGCCCCAGGCCGACGCCAAGTGCCCCGGTGGCGCCGCGCTCAACCTCCCGATGGTCGTCGGCCCGATCGCGGTCGCCTACAACGTCGAGGGTGTCGACGGGCTGCAGCTCGACGCGCCGACCCTCGCGAAGATCTTCGACAGCAAGATCACCAAGTGGAACGACCCGGCGATCGCCGCGCAGAACGCCGGCGCCAAGCTCCCGGACGAGGCCATCACGGCCGTGCACCGCTCCGACGAGTCGGGCACCACCGACAACTTCACCAAGTACCTGAGCAAGGCCGCCGAGGGTGACTGGACCTACGACCACGCCAAGGCGTGGAAGGCCAAGGGTGGCACGGGTGCGGCCAAGTCCGACGGTGTCGCCACCGCGGTCAAGAGCACCAAGGGCGCCATCTCCTACGTCGAGCTCTCGTTCGCCGAGAACAACGACCTGCAGATGGCCAAGATCAAGAATGGTGCCGGCGAGTACACCGAGCTGACCGGCGCGAGCGCCGGCAAGGGCATCGAGGGCGCCAAGATCGAGGGCACCGGAAACGACCTGAAGCTCAGCATCGACTACAACGCCAAGACCCCGGGTGCGTACCCGATCGTCCTGACCACGTACGAGATCGTCTGCAGCAAGGGCAGCGCGAAGGCCGCCTCGCTCAAGGCCTTCTTCACCTACACCGCCAGCACCGGCGGCCAGTCCGCGCTGAACGACCTGGGCTACGCCCCGCTGCCGGAGACCATCCGCGGCAAGGTCGAGACCGCGGTCGCCTCGATCTCCTGACCTGAAGACAGATCCCTCCGAGACGACAGCGAGCGAGCAGATGGGTGAACACCCCTCCCGCTCGGAGAACGCCAGCGCCGGCGGCCGGGGAGTGACAAGACGTCACTCCCCGGCCGCCGGCACCGGCGTATCCCCGGGCAGCTACGACGAGCCCCCCTTCGGTGGTGGGGGCGCCCTGCCCAAGAAGGCTCGCTTCTCGATGGAGAGCGGGTTCCGTGGCCTGTCCGTGGCGGCCGGTGCGATGGTGCTGGTCATCATCGTCGCCATCGCGGTCTTCCTGATCTCCAAGGCGGCGCCGGCCCTCAGCGCGAACACCGAGAACTTCTTCACCTACCAGAAGTGGTTCCCGAACGACGCGGACCCGAACTTCGGCATCGCCGCGCTGGCCTTCGGCAC
>DASRYP010000803.1:0-2496 GCA_035687165.1 Actinoplanes sp.
GGCGGAGTCGTCGGCGGGGTGGTCGGGGGTGGGGTGGTCGGAGGCGGGGTCGTCGGGGGCGGAGTATCACCGCAGACCCCGTTGTCGATCCAGACGTCCCACTGTCCGCTGTGGGTGGACGGCGACTCGTTCTGCGTCCACCACTTGGCGGTGTAGTTGTGGCCACTCTGCGAGGCCACGTTGTCCTTGACATAGACGGAGGTGGCACTCCAGGCCGTCGCGCACGCGGCCGCGGCGCTGGCACTGGAGGCGAGGTAGACGGTGCCACCACCGGCCGCGAGCACCGCGGTCAGGGCGAGGATCATCGATCGGCGCATAGCCAAGTATGAATACTGTTAACTTTATTTGTAAATGGCTGCCTGCCGTCGTCGAGCCGGCGAGCCCGCTTGAGGAGGAAGCCGTCGCCGGTTCCCCGCAGTCGGGTTCCCCGCAGTCGGGTTCAACTCAGTCGGGTTCAACTCAGTCGGGTTCAACTCAGTCCAGTTCCGGCATCGCCACGGGGTGCGGCCGTGGCCGGCAGGTGCCGCACTGCACCGCGTCGTCCACCACCAGCGACTCTGCCCGCCGCCGCGTCTCGGACCGGCTCACCTGCAACAGGTAGGGGCCGAAACGGGCATGGTCGGCGCAGACACCGCGACCGCAGAAGCGGCAGCTCGCCCGCGCCGACTCGGCGCAGAACCAGCAGAGCATCGGACCTCCTGACGAGTGACGAACGGGCGCCCGAGCGGCGCCCCGGCGTCACTCGGCAGGGCTCGCGTCGGGATCGTCGGGCTCCTCGGACGGGCTGGTCGAGGGGCTCGAAGACGGCGGAGACGAAGGAGGATTGGTGGATGGCGTCGGCGGGCGCGGCGTCGGCGGCGTCGTTGTCGGCCTGGGGGGCGTGGTGATCGTCGGCCGCGTGGTGATGGTGCGCGTCGGCGCGACGGTCGTCTCGTCGTCGTTCGGACCAGCGGTCTGTGATGGTGTGACTACAGTAGCGCTCGGCGACGCCGAGCGGCTCGGGGCGATCGACGGATTGATCGATTCCGGATCGGACGGTAGGAGCTGGGTGCCGTCCGGCTCGGGAGTGCTCGACGGCGGCGCCTCGACCGGCACGCCGTCGGCGCAGGCGAGCCGGTCGCCGGTGGCCTCGCGGGGGGCGCCGTCGAGCGCGACCGTGCCCCGCGCGACGGTGACCGTGGCCTGCTCGACCGAATACCACGCCGCGCCGGTGTTCGTGACCCGGCCCTCGGTGCGCTCCACGGTGAGGGCGAGCGGTCGGTAGGCCCCGCTCGTGCTGCCCGTCCCGGCGAGCACCCGGCCGGCCTGCAGCGAGAGTGTCGCCTTCGGACTCTGGTCGCGGCCCCCGCCGGTGCTGAGGTTGCCGATACCGACCCGGGTGTTCGCGCAGAGCAGCGCGGTCGCCCCGCCGGGGAAGGTCAGCGTGGCCGACGCCCGGATCGGCACGCCGACCACCTCGCCCTGGTCGAGGTAGCGTCGCGTGCCCTCGCCGAGGTTCGCCGGGGAGCCGTCGAGGGTCGCGGTGATCGTGCCCTCGTCGACCGAGAGCAGCACCCGGTTGGCGGGCATCTCGGCCCAGGCCGGGCCCGGACGGAACGAGAGGCCGGTGAGGACCAGCGCCACGATCAGCACCACGACGGCCAGCCAGGTCAGGCCGCGCTCGAAACGGCGGTCGGCCTCGGGGTCGCCGTCGCCGGTGGGCGGGCCGGGCGGGAGCGTCAGCGGCGGATACGTCCCGCCACCGGGCACTCCAGGCCGCAGTGAGCCCGTTCCGGTGACAACCGGCATCGGGGAGCCGGGCCGATGGGTGGAGCCGACCAGTGGCGGCAGGTCGGAGGCGTCGGGGAGCACCCACAGGCGTACGGGGGTGACGGTCTGGGCGACCATGCCGGGGCTGCCGTCGCCGACCGGCCCGACCAGCGTCCCGCGCCGCAGTTCGACCCCGTCGGGCAGCGCGATCACGCCGGACTCGACCACCACCGCGTGGGTCGGCCCGGGCAGGATGACCGGCGCGCTCGGATCGAGGTCGACCGGGTGGGCCGAGCCGATCAGGGCGAGCCGCTGGTCGACCGCGAGCCCGGCCAGCGCCGGGGTGTCGGCGAAGAGCGCCTCGGCCTCGGCCCGGTCGTGCGGCGGCGGACCCGGCAGCGGTCCGACCACAGTGGCCACCGTGGCGGTCGGGATGGAGAGCAGGGTGGTGCCCGCGGTGTGCCAATCAAGCTGGGTGTCCCGGCCGGTGATCGCGTTGACCAGGCCGACGACGGCGCCGGGGCCGACGTGGTGGCGGATCGTGCCGGGCTGGTCGCCGGGCCGGCGTGCCTCGAGCGCGCCCTCGACGACAACGTAGACGGCCTGCTGCGCGCCGCCGGCCGCGACGATCTGACGGCCGGTCGGCGGGTGCACCCAGCGGGCCCGAGCGGCCAGGCCCTGCAACGCGGGCTCGGGCAACCCGCCCAGGTCGGACGCGAGCAGGGCGGCGAGCCGGCGCGGGCTGTC
>DASRYP010000804.1:0-15933 GCA_035687165.1 Actinoplanes sp.
TAATACCTTAGCGCTTTCGGGTGATCTGAGACTTTCGTCCCACTTGACGGCGCGGCGGCACGGTCTCCGCCGGTGATCCGCCCAGCATGGTGTGACTCGGGCCGAGCAACGGTCGGCGGACTCGCGCTGCGCGGGACCGCCTCTCGAGCGACATCGGGAGGGTCTCGTGACTAATACACCGTTGCGTCCCGCACGGTCCACGCGCCGCGCCGCGCCGAGACCGCCCAAGAGCAGATCTCGGCGCCGAAAGGTGCCACGGCTCGTAGGCGGACTGCTCGCGCTGGTCGCATCGGGGGTAGCGATTTACGTCGTTTCCAGCGGTGCCGAATCGCCCGCCCCGCAGAGCACGAACAGTGCGGCGGCGGTGGATACCGCACCGGACAGCGTGCCTCCGACCTGGCCGACCGGAGTCACGGCCCGGGAGGGGACACTCTCCATCACGGTCGCCAAGACCGAGTGCGGCGTCACCCAGGTCGGCCCACCCGATCTCCCGGCACCCGCCGAGGGCGAGTTCTGCCTGATCAGCATGTCCGTACGCAACACCGGCCCGGAACTTCGCCTGCTCAACCCCGGCGCCCAGCGCGCCATCGACCAGAACGGCCGTTTCCACCGCGTCGCCGAGCAGGCCGCCGTGCTGATCAACGACCAGCACCCGGCACTGCTCGATGAGCTCCCACCCGGTGAGACCCGGGAGGGTGTGCTGCCGTTCGACGTACCGAAGGGTGTTCGGCTGACTGATTTCCTGCTCCACGAGTCACCGCACAGCACGGGCGTCCGGGTGCCGCTGGCCCGATAACGGGCCCATATCAGAGATTTATAGTCACCGATCGAGTGCGTAGTTCGGAATCTTTTCTCGGCGGAACGCGGGTGATTGTGTGACTTCGGCCCCGAAGCGTTACTGATGTGTGTTGGCATGGTCGTCGGAATTAACGAGTTGTCCGGGTTCCCATTGCCGTCCGTATCGGGGCGGTGTCGGCGTGGCACGCGGTTCCGCCACGTCGAAGGGATTCGCGCGAGTGCCCCGGACCTACGTCGGAGGCAACACTGCACTGTTCGTCCCCGAGTCGGGCCCTCACCGCCGGCGCTATCGCGCTGGCCGTGATCTCACCGGCTCTAGATCCTGTCGAGCACGTCGCCGAGGCCGTGCCGTCCGCCCTTCCGACAGGCACGAAGACCTCGGAGACCACCCGTTTCGATGAGCGCACCACCATCGCCGAGCGCGCCTCACGCGCCACGCCCAGGCGCATCATCTTCGCCCGCCGGCCCGCCCCAGCGGCCCGGTCCCCGATGAACCCGTTCGCCGTTCCCGACGACGGCCAGGCCCTGCGCACAGCGGTGGAACTGGCCGTCCTCGACGAGCGGGAGGCCTTACGGACGGCGGACACTCAGGCCGCGGTCGACGTGCGCGAGGAACTGCGCGGCGATCCGGTCGAGTTCGAACCCGAGGAGGTCGACACCGACGCCCTGTTCGAGGCGGCCGACGAGGCCGCTCACCGGATCGCAACTCGCCGGGCCCGCACGGTCCGCAAGGCCAAGCTGCGCGTTCTGCGACAGGCTCAGGCCGCCGCGGAGGCCAAGGCAGGGGCTGAGGCCCAGGCTCAGACCGCTCAGACCGCCCAGACCGCCCAGGCTCGAACGCGGGCCGCGGTCGCGCCCCAGCGGGTGCGACACGTCGACCGGGCACGTCGGCACCTGCGGTCGGTCGTCACCAAACACACGACGGCTGTCAAGGTAGGCCGGCGGACCGTGCGGGTGGGCAACGGGATGACCGCGGTGATCACGTTCGCCCGCTCCCAGATCGGTAAGCGCTACGTCACCGGCGGCATGGGCCAGGGCGGCTTCGACTGTTCGGGGCTGACCAAACGGGCGTACGCCCTGGCCGGCATCCGGCTGCCGCACTCGTCCGGCGCTCAGGCCGCCCGGTCCCGCTCGGTATCGCGATCCGCGGCCCGGGCTGGCGACCTGGTCGTCGGTCCCGGGCACGTGGGCATCTACATGGGCCGCGGGATGATGATCGACGCGGGAAACCACCGCACCGGAGTGGTCTACCGGAAGGTGTACGCGGGACTGCGGGTCGCCCGCATCGGTTCCTAGTGGAGACGGGCCGCCGGCGGGCGGCCCGTCTCCACTACTCCAGATCAGTGCGGGAGGGCCAGCCGTACCGTCGTCCCGGCTCCGGGCCGGCTCGGAAGAGGAGACAGCAGTCGGCACCCGCCAGAGACGGGTGCCGACTTGCTGGCCGCCGTGCACTTCCTCAGTGGCCTATCGCCACCGGGCGCGGGGATCTCTGCCACACGCACCCGGTCGGATGTCAGACAGAAGCATCACCCGGCACCCTGGTCAGGGCGCGCACCCGCTGTGCGTCCGCCCGATCGGGTGACACCGCGGCCTCACCCGAGCGAAAGGCGGGCGATACGTGAACGGACTATTCTTCGAGCCGAGAAGGTCCGCATATCGCCGGAGGACATCACGATGAGTCTCGAACGTGCCGTAGCCCCGGATCCGTACGACATCCTGCCCCCGGTCCCGTCCTTCACGGTGACCAGCGCGGACATGACCGACGGCCGGCCGCTCGACGAGTTGTTCGCGCACACCAGTGTGGGCGGCAAGAATCTGTCACCCCAACTCGCCTGGTCGGGCTTCCCGGCCGAGACGCGTGGCTTCGTGGTGACGTGCTTCGACCCCGACGCGCCCACGGGCAGCGGATTCTGGCACTGGGTCGCGGTCAACCTGCCGGTCACCACCACCGAGCTGCCGCGCGGCGTCGACCCGCTGCCGGGTGACGCGTTCAGCGTGCGCAACGACTACGGCGAGAGCAACTACGGCGGAGCGGCCCCACCGCCCGGCGACCGTCCCCACCGCTACGTCTTCGCAGTGCACGCCATCGACGTCGACACGCTGGAGGTTCCGCCCGAGGCGTCGCCCGCCTACGTCGGCTTCAACCTGGCGTTCCACACGCTGGCCCGGGCGACGATTCGCCCCACCTTCCAGGTCAAGGGCTGAGATACCCGGGAAGGCCACCGGGTTCGTCCCGGCGGCCTTCCCCGTACGAGGGTCAGCCGGGCGTGCGAGCCACGACGAAGACCGACTGGCCGAACGGCGGCTTTACGACCCGCTCGGCGGCCTTGGTCACCGGCAGCACGACCGAGTCGTACACCTTGACCATCGGGCCCTCCTTGGGCGCCAGCTTGAAGATGCTGGTCGCCCCGTAGTAGCCGATCAGGCCCAACGCGTTCGCATAGTGCATCTTCTCGATCCGCAGACCGGCCTCGTCCATCGCCGCCCGCATCGACTTCTTCGTGTAGCGGCGGATGTGGCCGGTCGCGATGTCGACCTGGCTCATCGCGAACATGAAGGCCGGCACGATAATGATGACCCGGCCGCCGGGCCGGACCAGGTCGGCCATGCTGCGCAACGCCCCGACGTGGTCCTCGATGTGCTCGAGCACGTTGTACGACACGGCGGCGCTGAACTCGCCGTTCGCGTCGGGCGACGGCAGCAGCATCTGGCGCACGTCGATGTTCGAGTGGTCGGCCATGCGCTCCTTGAGCAGCACGAGCCGGTCCGGGTCGGCTTCGGTCGCCGTGAACCGCGGAAGGTGCTCAGCCCACTCGATCGCGTAGTCGCCGAGACCGCTGCCGATCTCGATCGGGTTGTCCCCGAGGTAGGGAAGAGCGAGCTCGACGAACCACCGCCGGTGGTTCACCGCCGTGGCGAGGCCCTCGAGCACTTCGGACTGGATCCGCTGGTCTCCAGTGATGTCTGCCATAAGTAAGGTTCCCTCGTCTTGCCGATCCGAGCTGACAGCGGGACCGGAAGAGTTAACCATCCGCCGCGCGTATGTGAAAGTTGAGGCCGGGGCGGGGGGTCATTATTTGCCTGATTGAGACGTGACCCGCCGCGTGGTCCCACAGGTTGGATCGCTTGCGCCGAACCCCCAGGATGACGCTAATACATCGTTCATATCGGCTCGATCACGCAGGGGGCTCTCGTCACTGCAACGTTACCAACCTCGGTTAGGCTCGCCCTCGCTATGACGATTACGGGTATTGACTCGACAGGCCAGCCGGTCGGCGGGAACGGGGTGCCGACCCGTCAAGTGACCAGCGCCGAGGATCTCGATGCGGAGCTGCTGGCACTCGAGACCGACGTGGCGACGACGGCTCCCGCCGAGGTCGTTCCCGATGTCGAGGCGGCCCCTGAGCAGGAGCGCGAACCTGCAAAACGGTGGTGGCGACGGCGACCGGATTGGCGCGATGTCCTTGCGACAGCGACGTTCGTCGTTGTCGCGCTCTACCTGACGGCGCCGTTGTGGCTCAATCTTGATCACCAGTTGCGTGACGATCCGCAAGACCAAGCTTTCTTTGAGTGGATGCTGGCGCATGGTGCCCGCGTGCTCACTGATGGCGCATATCCGTTCTTCTCCGATCGCATGAATTACCCCGATGGGGTGAACATGATGGCCAACACCTCGGTGCTGGCCGTTTCGCTGCCGATGACGCCGGTGACTCTGCTCTTCGGTCCGCACGTGTCGTTCAACGTATTTCTCACGTTGGCGCTGGCACTCACCGGAATCTCGTGGTACTTCGTGCTCTCCCGCCAGTTCGTCTCGTCGCGCCTGGCGGCGTGGGTCGGGGCGCTCTTCTGCACCTTCGCGCCGAGCATGGTGTCGCACGCCGGCGGCCACCCGAACATCGTCTCGCAGTTCCTGGTCCCGCTGATCATCTGGCGCACGCTGCGCCTGCGGGAGCCCGGTCGCGTCGTGCGCAACGGCCTGATCATGGGCGGCCTGCTGATCTGGCAGGCGTTCATCAACCTCGAGATCCTCTTCATGACCGCGGTTGGCCTGGGCGTGTTCTGCCTGATCATGGCCATCTCGCGGCGCCGGACGAACCCCGGGGAGACCCGTGATTTCGGGCGCGGCCTGGTCGTCGCGGGCACCGTCACGCTGGGCGTCCTGGCCTACCCGCTGTCGGTACAGTTCTTCGGTCCGCAGAGCTATCACGGTCTGCCGCAGTTCGTCCGCAACTTCGGCGCCGACCTCGCCTCGTTCACCGCCTATTCGAGTCACTCGGTCGCCGGCAATTCGGTGACGGCCGAGCGGCTCGCGCAGAACCCGGCCGAGGAGAACGCGTTCTTCGGCTGGGGCCTGGTGATTCTCTTCGTCGGTCTGCTCGTCTGGATGCGTCGTTCGGTCGCCGTTCTGGCTCTTGGAACGGTGGCCGTGCTCTTCGCCGCGATGTCGCTCGGGCCGCGAATTTTCCTCAACGGCATCAACACCGGCATCCCCGGCATCTGGGCCCTCCTGCACAGTGTCCCGGTGCTGAACTCGGCCGTGCCGACCCGCTGGGCGATGGCGATCGCCCCCGTCGTCGGCATCCTGCTGGCCGTCGGCGTCCAGCGCGCCATCGACCTGGTCCGCGCCCAGCCGGCCGCCCGCGGCCCGGTCCGCGTCGCCATGATCACGGCGGTTGCGATGGCCCTGGTCCCGCTCGTCCCGGTGCAGCTCAAGACGACCCCGATGGCGCCGGTCCCCGACTTCGTCACATCCGGCGCCTGGAAGCAGTACGTCGACGACAACCACACCGTCGTCACGCTGCCGCTGCCCGACTCGAGCTACCCCGACCCGCTGCGCTGGACCGCCATGACCGGCCAGGACATGCGCATCGCCGGCGCGTACGCGCTGCTCCCCAACCAGAACCCGCTGAACCCGAGCGACCGCACCGCGCTGTTCTCACCCCCGTGGCGCCCGACCAGCGGCCTGATGGCCTCGATCCGGCAGGGCAACCCGATCCCCGAGATCAACGACACCCGTCGCGAGATGACCCTGGCCGACCTCCGCTATTGGAAGGCCGGCGCGATCATCCTGACCCCCCAGGTCCGCGACACCGACATGCTGCGGGCGATGACCGGCCTGCTCAACAGCCGGCCCACCTGGACCGGCGGCGCCTGGGTCTGGGACGTCCGCAACCTGGTCGACGACCCGAACGCCGTCCTGACCGGCCCCGCCATCGGCTGATCTCCGGCCCGCGCAGGGCGGCCTTCTGAGCGCCCGCGCAGGGCGGCCTTCTAAGCGAAGGTGCGCAGGAAGGCGATCGCGTCGGTGCTGGTGGCGAAGCTCGCCTCGATGCGGTCGCCGTTCGTGTAGGCCAGTTCCACCTCGAACCGGAGAAAGCTCTCGGTCGCTCGTCCCAACGGGTAGCTGTCCACGGCCGCGATCGCCTCGTCCAGTTCCCCGTACGAACTCTGGTTGCCGTGCACCGGGACCACGGTCACGTAGGCGACCTTGCGGATGATCCGCCGCTCAAGTTCGGCGGCGAAGCCCTCCAGGTCGTGCCGCATCGAAGCGTGCAGGTCGGCCGCGAGTTCCGACCGCTCGGTGAACGACTTCCTGGCGTACACGTCGCACTGCTCTTGCCAGAAGGCGTCCGGAGTGCCCTCGCCCAGACCGTCGACGTTCATGCCGTGATAGGCGAACACCTCGACCGTGCGTTCGAAATCGAAGTGGAGGACAACGTAGCCGTTGGACCTGAGCTGGGCCAACGCCGGCCTGGTCCACTGGCCGGCCACCACGGCCGCGCCGGTCGGCTTCACGCCGGCCCAGGCCAGCAGGACCGGGTCGAGGGCGCCCGAGATCTCCTGCGCCTTGGCCTTGCTGTGCTTGGTGTAGCGCCGCCACGCGGACTCGATGAAGGCGGCCGGATTGCCCTGCCGGGTCGCCGAGCCGCCGCGCTCGAACACGAAGTCGAGGTCGTGGCCGTTGCCCTTGGCGTCGCGCCAGGTCACCTTCTTGCCCCTGCGCACGCCGGGACGGTCGCCCTGGCTGTCGAGGTAGAGGTCGTGCTTGGCGGCCAGGTCTCGCAGGACCGGCTTGAGCGCGGCCTCGAGCACATTTCCGATGATCTGGCCCAGCAGGTGGCCCGGTGCATCAGCCATCAGCCGGCCACCCAGAGCCGTCCCTCGTGGAGCGGAACCCGATGCTTCCGGTTCTCCCATTTGTCGTTGCGGGTGCGGACCTTCTCGAACTCCCACTCGCCGAACCCGGCGGCGAGAGCGAGCACGCCGAGCCACTTTTCGACCGGGACATGCACCCCGTACGGAGCGGAGTCGCCGACGACGAAGCAGACCTCGCCGCCCGGCGCGGTGGAGCGCCGGATCTGCTGCCAGGCCGTCGCCATGTCGTCGAAGTAGGCCACGATCATCGAGTGGTAGGCCTTCTTGCCGCCCTTGGTCTGCCGCACCTCGGCCAGTTCGGCATAGACCTCGGCGAGCTCGGCCCGGATCGGTTCCAGGCCCGGTGAGTTCCGCAGCACGTCGTCGCCGTCGTAGCGGGCCATCTGCTGGGTGCACGACCGGACGAGTTTCTGCCGCAACGGCTTGAGGTCGCCCCACGAGCCGATGTCGCCGAGGAAGGTCATCTCGAGGCGGGCGCTGTCGGCGTAGTCGTAGTTGTTGGCGTAGGGCGGCGAGGTGATCACCAGGTCGGCCCAGCCCTCGCCGATCGCGAAAGGCTGGCGCACGTCCGCCTCGGAGAGCAGGGCGCGCGGCGGCGGCGACTGCTGTTCGGCCTGACGCGTCTCCATGTCGTGGCTCATGACGCCGACCTGATCCTGGAAGGCGTCGAAGGCGAGCGCCACCCGGGCCTTCGTCTTGCCCGGCAGAACGTATTGCCACTGGGCGGTGCCGACCGGCGAGCACCGGCGGAGGATGCCGACCAGGGCGAGCCAGAGCAGCTCGTCGACGGCGTCGCCCTGTCGGTGCTGCTCGATCGCGTCGCGGATCGCCAGCAGCGGACCGAGTGACTCGGGTGGGAAGCACTTGGCGGTGAGGTCGCTCGCCTGCGACAGGTCGGGCTGCAGCTCGCTCGAGGTGGCCAGGACTTTCTCGGCGCGAGCACGGAAATCGCCGACGTCGGTCGTCCAGAGCAGCTTGGCCCGGGCGACCCGGGAGACGAACGGGTGCAGCTCGACACCGGCGGTCTCGGCACCGACGGCCTGGGCGGCCAGCAGCGTCGTGCCCGAACCGGCGAACGGGTCCAGCACTCGCCGCGCGCCGCGCCTCTCGACCTCAGCGGCGACCCAGTCGGCCGAGAAGCCGGCCGAATAGCGGAACCACCGGTGGATCGGGAGGCTCATGTTGTTGGCGAAGGTGGTGCTGTTCGTCGACCTCCGCACCGGCTTCGCGGGTGTGGCGAAGAGGGCGGGCTGTGTCGGTTGGGGCATGGGGCGATGCTACGGCACCCGTACGACAGCCTGGAAAAACGCTCTATCGACCGGGCGGGTCCAGCAGGATGCGGGCGCCCGCTCCCTCGTCGGCCAGGCGGTCGTCGGGGTTGATCAACTTGCACCGGTTCAGCGACAGGCAGCCGCAGCCGATGCAGCCGGACAGGTCGTCCCGCAGCCGTTGCATCAGGGCGATCTTGTTCTCGAGCCGGTTGCGCCACCGGTCCGACAGCCGAGCCCAGTCCGCCCTGGTGGGGGTGCGGTTCTCGGGGAGCTCGGCGAGGGCCGCGCGGATCTCGTCCAGCGAGACGCCGACCTGCTGGGCGATCCGGATGAACGCCACCCGCCGCAGCTCGGTCCGGTCGTACCGTCGCTGGTTTCCGGTCGTCCGAGTCGAGTGGATCAAGCCTTCGCGCTCGTAATACCGCAAAGCGGACGGCGCCACTCCACTGCGAACCGCGAAGTCACCAATGGTGAGCGTCTCCATACTCTCTCTTTACGTCGGGCTCTCTTTACGTCGGGCTCTTCACGTCGGGCTCTTGAGTTAAAGGACACTTTAAGTTGCAGCCTATCTCCATGACAACCACAGCAGAACAAACCGACCGGCTCGGCGCCCTGCTGCGACGAATCACCGGGGACGCGAAACACTCGCCGAGCGCCCACTCGACGCTCGACGTGCTCTGGGTGCTCTATGACCGCGTCCTGCGGATCACCCCGGAGACAGCCGACGCACCCGACCGCGACCGGTTCCTGCTCTCCAAGGGCCACGGCCCGGCCGCCTACTACGCCGTGCTGGCCGCGAAGGGCTTCTTCCCCGAGCAGTGGCTCGATGACCTGGGCAGCTGGGACAGCCCGCTGGGGCACCACCCCGACCGGGTCCGCATCCCCGGCGTCGAGATCGGCACCGGCTCCCTCGGCCACGGTCTCGGCCTGGGTATCGGCGTCGCGCTCGGCCTGCGAGCCCAGGGCTACACCCGGACCCGGACCTTCGTGCTGCTGGGCGACGCCGAGCTCGACGAGGGATCGAACCACGAGGCCATCGCGTACGCCTCGGCCACCCGCCTGCCGATCACGGCGGTCGTCATCGACAACCGGTCCGCCACGCACGGCTGGCCCGGCGGCATCCCCGCGCGATTCCCGGGCTGGGACGTCTCCGTTGTGGACGGACATGACCGCGATCGGCTCGAACACGCGCTGGCTCCGCGGCACGACCGCCCCAACCTCGTCGTAGCGGCCACCGACCACAAGGGCACCGAACGGAAAGGAGAGTGAGCACGATGATGCGCGAGACGTTCGTGGCCACCACCATCGATCTGCTGTCCGAAGATCCGCGGACCGCGCTGGTGCTCGCCGACATCTCGGCCGAGGCCTTCGCGCCCGCCCTGCGCCGGCATCCCGACCGGGTGCTCAACGTGGGCATCCGGGAGCAGTTGATGGTCGGCGTCGCGGGTGGGCTGGCCCTCACCGGACTGCGGCCCTACCTGCACTCGTACGCGCCGTTCGCCGTCGACCGGACCTATGAGCAGCTCAAACTCGACCTCGGGCACCAGGACGTCGGCGCGGTCGTGGTGAGCATCGGCGGGTCGTACGACGCCGCGGCCGAGGGCTACACGCATCAGTCCCCCGGCGACGTCGCCCTGCTCGACACCCTCGGGGGGTGGACCGTGCACGTACCCGGGCACCACGACGAGGTGCCGGCGATGCTGCGCGAGGCGGCCCGGCACGACGACCGGGTCTACGTACGTCTCGGGTCGCAGGAGAACCACCGCGCCCACCCGGACAGTGCCCGGCTGCGCGTGCTGCGCCGCGGCGGCCCGCTGGTCGTGGCGGTCGGGCCGATGCTGGACCCGGTGCTCGAGGCGGCCGAGGGGCTGGACGTGACAGTGGCGTACACGAGCCGGCCGCGGCCATTCGACGTCGAAGGACTGCGCGCCCTGACCCAGCGCGAGGTCGTGCTCGTCGAGCCGTACCTGGCTGGAACCTCGGCGGCCGCGGTGAGCGCCGCCCTCGAGGGGTTGCCGCACCGCACGACGCACCTGGGCGTCGGCCGCCACGAGATCCGGCGCTACGGCAGCCCGAAGGACCACGCCCGAGCGCACGGCCTCGACGCGGCCGGTCTGCGCGCCTCGATCGTCGACTTCCTCGCCTGAGAAGCGCTGGACGGCTGGGCGGCCACCACGACCTTGCTGGGGAAAACCTGTCGCAACAGCCCGTCCATGTGCCAGACCGCGTCCGGACTGCTGAGGCGCATCCGGAACCGCTCACGCACGCCGTCGACCGCGGTCGCCGCGATGTCGAGCGCGGACCGGGACGCCGTCGGACTCCAGTTCACGTTGTTCAGGTGGCGCAGGTTGGCGTTGAGGTGCAGCCGCAGCCGGTGCAGGATCCGGGTCTCCTGGATGACCACGAGCCGTCGGTGCGTGAGCACCAGCAGGAACTCGCCGGCCATCGGAGACTCCGGGCGCAGACCGCGGCCGACCAGCACGGTCGCCTCGTCCGGCTCGACACAACGGCGGACAATCGGCAGGTGCCGGCTCACGGTCTGGAGGGCGACACCACCCTCGGCGGCGGCGGGAAGGAACGTACGGTAGAAGACGTCCATGTGGCGTCTAACGGCCACTCCCCAGCTAAGTCGCTGCCCCGGGCTGGTGAATGTCCGATTACAGAGCCTCGACAATTGTTGCGTTCGCCATTCCGGCGCCCTCGCACATGGTCTGCAGGCCGTAACGGATCCCGCTCTGTCGCATGTGGTGCACCATCGTCGTCATGATGCGCGCGCCCGAGGCGCCGAGCGGGTGACCCAGCGCGATCGCGCCGCCCCGCGGGTTGAGCCGGGCCGGGTCGGCACCGGTCTCGGCGAGCCAGGCCAGCGGCACCGGCGCGAACGCTTCGTTCACCTCGTAGACGCCGAGGTCGCCGATCGTCAGACCGGCCTTGGCCAGCACCTTCGCGGTGGCCGGGAGGGGCGCGGTCAAAACGATCACCGGGTCGGCGGCGGCGATCACGGCCGTGTGCACGCGAGCCAGCGGCGTGATCCCGTGCGCGGCGGCCCACTCCGAGGTCGTGACCGCGAGCGCCGCGGCGCCGTCCGAGATCTGTGAGGCCGTCCCGGCGGTGACCCGGCCGTTCTCGCGGAACGGCGTGCCGAGCCGAGCCAGCTTCGCCAGCGAGGAATCACGGCGTATGCCCTCGTCCTGTTTCACGCCGGCGAGGGGCTCGATCTCGGCGTCGAACTCGCCGGCGTCCTGCGCGCGGGCCGCCGCGGCGTGGCTGGAAAGCGCGAACTCGTCCAGCTGGGCCCGCGAGAAGCCCCAACGCTCGGCCACCATCTCGGCACCGACACCCTGGTTGAACGACTCGACGCCATACCTGGTCCGGACGCTTTCCCCGTACGGATCGGCGCCCTGACCGCTCGATCCCATCGGCACCCGGCTCATCGCCTCGACACCACCGGCCACGATCAGATCGGCCTGACCGGAGATCACCGTCGCCGCGGCGAAGTGCAGCGCCTGCTGGCTGGAACCGCACTGCCGGTCGATGGTCGTGCCCGGCACCGACTCGGGCCAGCCGGCCGCCAGCACGGCGTTGCGCCCGATGTTCCAGGACTGCTCGCCGACCTGCGAGACACAACCCCAGTGCACGTCGTCGACCTCACCGGGCTCGAAACCGGTGCGCTCGGCGAGCGCCCGCAGCACATGGCCGGAGAGCTCCACGGGGTGCACTCCGGCCAGGCCGCCGCCGCGTCGCCCGATCGGGGTCCGGACCGCTCCAATGATCACCGCATCACGCATGGGTCGACGGTAACTCGCACTGCCATAGTGGGGATATGCAGTGGCGTATCAAACCGGTCCTCCCGGTCAGCAAACTGATGGGCGCGGTCGCCGTCGTCGTCCTCGCGTTCGCCTTCGCCGGGCACGACCCGGTGCGCTGGGTGCTCGCCGCGGTGGTGGCGGTGGCGCTGCTCGTCTGGGCGCTGCGCGACTTGCTGCGGCCGGTGCGCCTGGCGGCCGACGCCGAGGGTGTCACGGTGGTGGCGGGCTTCGCGGGCCGACGCCGGCTCCCCTGGGCAGCGATCGAGCGCGTGCGGGTCGACCGTCGCACCCACCGTGGCCTGCGCAGCGAGATGCTCGAGCTGGACGCGGGCGAGGCGATCTATCTGTTCAGCGCGAACGACCTGGGCGCCCTGCCCGAGGACGTCGCCGCCGCCCTCGCCGACCTGCGGGTCAGCCCAGCAGGACCTGGGTTCTGATCACCGCGGCCAGCACCAGGACGACCAGCACCGCCGCGCAGCCGATCGCCTGGATCTCGCCGCGTCTCTTGCTCGGCGCGTACGCCATGATGAAGGCGACCAGGCCGCCGACGATAAGCCCGCCGAGGTGGCCCGGGACCGAGATGTTCGGCACGCTGAACGTGAAGAGCAGGTTGACCACCAGCAGCGGGATGAGCTGAGTGATGTCGAGGCGCAGCCGCCGGTTGATCACGATCATCGCCAGGACCAGGCCGAAGATCGAGGTCGAGGCGCCGGCGGTGGGGGCATTGGGCGCGCTGAAGAGATAAGCCGCCACGTTGCCGCCGAGGCCGGCCAGCAGATAGAGCGTGAGGAAACGCAGCGGGCCCAGCTTGTCCTCGAGATAGCGGCCCAGCTGCCAGAGCAGCACCATGTTGAGCAACAGATGCAGCACGCCGTAATGCAGGAACATCGCGGTGATCAGTCGGTACCACTCACCGGCGGCGATGCCGTGCGGTGCACCACCGAGCACGTACGGCGCGTAGCCGAGCACCGAGCCCCAGCGGGTGACCGGTGTCTGGTCGCCCATCAGGCCCAGCCAGCCACCGGCGCCGGCGATCGCCCGGGGGCCGCCGGTGATCGCCGAGATGATGAAGAAGACGACGTTGACGCCGATGATCGCCCGGGTCGCGTAGCCCGCCCGGCCGACCGTGCTGCCGCCGAAGGCCGTGCGGGCCGGCCGCTGGGTGCGCTTACCCTCGGCGACGCACTCCGGGCACTGGTGACCGACCGAGGCCTCATTCATGCAGTCTGGGCAGATCGGCCGGTCACACCGTGTGCACCGGACGTAGGTCTCCCGCGACGGATGACGGAAGCAGACCGGAACCGTCGAGGGAGCCTCACTCATCCTTCAACGGTACTTCAGTCGTTCACTCGCTCGATTTCCACACGCTCGACGACGACGTCCTCGCGCGGGCGGTCGCCCGGGCCGGTCGGCGTGTTGGCGATCGAGTCGATGACCTTGGCCGACTGCTCGTCGGCGACCTGGCCGAAGATCGTGTGACGACGGTTCAGGTGCGGGGTCGGCGCGACCGTGACGAAGAACTGCGACCCGTTCGTGCCCGGCCCGGCGTTGGCCATGGCCAGCAGGTACGGACGGTCGAACTGCAGCTCCGGGTGGAACTCGTCGGCGAACTGGAAGCCCGGTCCGCCACGGCCGGTGCCGGTCGGGTCGCCCAGCTGAACCATGAAGCCGGGGATGACCCGGTGCGAGATCGTGCCGTCGTAGTACGGCCCGCTGCCCTTCTGGCCGGTGCGCGGGTCGGTGTAGTCCTTGGTGCCCTCCGCGAGCTCCACGAAGTTACGCACAGTCGCCGGCGCGTGGTCCGGGAACAGCTGGAGCCGGATCGGGCCATGGTTGGTGTGCAGGATGGCGTAAAGCTTCTCGGCCACGGGTACTCCTGTCTGTGTCGCGGTAGCCCCGTAATACTCCTTCGGGGCGCTAGGACAAGTTCCTTACGGTTCGGATCCTCCCCCATGTGTCTGAAGCAGCAGCGCCGGGGTACCGAAACAGGGCACCATGACGTGACAGAGACTCAGGAGGTGGCACTGGTGATCACAACTTTGCGCCGCAAGAGCCGCAGTCGGCGGCTGAAGAACGAGCTCGAGCAAAGCGTGGACCATTTCAAGCGCGCGGCGTCGCTCGCGGCGCAGGAGACCAGCGCGACTGTGGGTCCGACGCTGAGCGCGGCGGTCGACCGGGTTCAGCCGGCCGCGGTGCGGGCCAAGGATGTCGCATCGAGCGGCTGGGACAGCGCTGTGGCGACAATCACCCCGCTGGTAACGGCGGCGAGTGACAACGTGCGCCAGACCGGTCAGCTCAGCAAGGGCAAGGCCAAGAAGGTCGTCAAGGAGAACGCCAAGAAGGCTGTCAAGGAGAACAAGGCGGCCGCCAAGAAGCTGCAGAAGCGCGCCGACAAGGCGGTCGGCCGCAAGCCCCGCGGGCGCGGTTCCAAGCTGGTCGGCTTCGCGCTGCTCGGCGCCGCGGTCGGCGTCGGCGCGGCCTACTTCGCCAAGCGTCGCCGTGCGGCTCAGTGGGACGAGTACGACCCGGCCGCGCCGATCAACTCGTCGGCACCGGTCGTCGGGGCCGACGACGCCACATTCGAGCCGGACGCGGCCGAGCCGGAGACGCGCCCGGCGCCCGGTTCACAGAACGGCACTGTCCCCCACACCCCTCGATAGTGTGGCGATAGGGCGGGTTGCCTCGGCGGCCCGCCCTATCGTGCTGCCGGCTGTCGGGCCCGGGCCGGATCGAGCGCCGGGCCGGCCGGCATCAGGGAGAACAGCTCGGCCGGGATCTGCTGCGGCTTGACGTTGCCGTACCCGAGCTTGGCCAGCAGGTCACGGCTCGCCAGCGCATGCTGCCGGCCGGTGTCGGTGACCACGCTGACCGTGCCGGTGCCCGCCGGCGCGCTCGGCGACGCGGCCGAGACGACGACCGCCCCGCGGCCACGAGACACGTGCACGAGGTCGGCCTGCACCCTGCCCGGTGCCGCACCGCCGACTCCGGCGACCGCCGCACCCTGGGGGAACGTCGGATCGACCCGGATGCCGTCGCCCGTCTTGTTCAGTGGCAGCGTGATGCAGGCGCGGGTCGGGGCGCCGTCGATCAGCCGCGGCACCACCGGGGGCAGACCTCGCGGGTCGCCCGCGTCGCTGATCCTGGTCCGCGACGTCGGCAGGCCGATGAAGTCGTTCCCGACGTTGACCTGATCGACGCCCGGCACCGTGCGCATCAGCCGGGCTTGCATGTCGGTGAGCGCGGCCTTGCCGTCGGCCAGGATGACGGCCACCTGCTGACCGTCGGTTACCAGCTGTCCGACCCGCAGGTTGTCGATCACCGAGTCCCCACCGGCCCCCGGGATCGCCGGGGCCGCCAGGTCAGGCCCGGCCGGCACCGCGTTGAGCCAGGCCAGGGAAACAGGCCAGGGCCGGTTGCTGCTGTAGCTGAGCGCGTCCAACGTCTGCGCGTCGCGCGAGACCGGGACGGCGAACCGCCGGTTGCCGACCACCAGCGCGTTACGGCCGTTGGGATCGCGGACCAGCAGGGCCCGGCCGGCCCGCGCGAGGATCGTGCCGTCGGTGAGCCGGTCACCGACCAGCAGCGTGCTGCGCACGCCCTGGTTGTCGGTGCAGACCGACCAGCGACTGGTGAGCAGGGCATCCTTGCCCGGCAGCGAGTCGGGTGCGTCGGGAATGCCGAGCGGGCCGCCGAGCGCCACGGAGGCCAGTTTCTCGGCCGAGACGCTCTTCAACGTGGGGGTCTGACCCGACGCGAGCAGCACGCCCGACGTGAAGTTGAGGACCGGGTGGAGCTTGCCGTCAGCCTGGAGATAGACGAACCGGGCGCCGGTGCCCTTCTCCTGGAAGACCACGTTCGGGTCTTTCGGGTTGACGCTGCTGTTGCCGGTGAGCAGGCCG
>DASRYP010000805.1:0-5595 GCA_035687165.1 Actinoplanes sp.
GTCACCACCGAGCCGGTCACGATCGGCGATCAGTTGGTCCCGGCCGGCGCGCAGGTGGTGATCGGCCTGCTCTCCGCCAACCGTGACGAGACCCGCTTCCCGGACCCCGACACGCTGCGCCTGGACCGCGACCAGAACCCGCACCTGGCCTTCGGGCACGGCATCCACTACTGCATCGGCGCCCCGCTGGCCCGCCTCGAGGCGCAGATCGCCTTCACCGGGTTGCTCACCCGCTTCCCGTCGCTGCGGCTGGCCGTGCCCGAGTCGGAGCTGACCTGGCGGCCGGGTCTGCTGCTGCGCGGTCTGTTCACCCTTCCGGTGACCGTCGGGCCCGAGTGAGCGGGGCGCTCAATTCTTTGGCAAGCTGGCCCGGGTGGAAGCAATTCGGCTGATCCTGCTCTTCATTCATCTGGTCGGCTTCGCGCTGCTGCTCGGCGGGGCGATCACCCAATACCTGTCCGGTACGTTCCGGATCAACGCGGCCATGCTCTGGGGTTCGATCGTCCAGCTGCTGTCGGGGCTGGCGCTGGCGGCTCCGCTGCGCGGCGGTGGCGACGCCGAGCCCAGCCCGATCAAGCTGGGCGTCAAACTTCTGATCGCCATCCTGATCTTCATCATGGTCTTCGTCCCGCGCAAGCGTGAAGCGGTCGCGAAGGGCCACTTCCTCGGCATCATCGTCCTGACCCTGGCCAACGCGGCGATTGCGGTCTTCTGGCGCTGATCTCTCCTGTCCACCCGGCCGGCACGTTCTCGTGCCGGCCGTTTCGTTTCCGTTTTGTCCTCCTCGGTCTTCAGTCGGAAACAATTCATAGCGAGTCGTACATAGTTCTCGGTCACACTCTTACGCGATTCCTAGATTCTCTGTGTACGGTTCCGCTCGCAGGGTGATCAAGAAGCCCGTGACCTGCCGAAACAACTGCCGGAGCGCCCCACCATGACCGAACTCGCCGACGTCAGCGTCGTCATCCCCACCTACAGCGAGCGTCGATGGGAGTCGTTGCGGCGCACGGTCGTCTCGGCCCGTGACCAGAAGGTGACCCCGGCCGAGATCATCGTCGTGGTCGACCACAACGCGTCGCTTCTCGAACGGGCGAAGGCGGAGTTCCCCGACGTGACCGTGCTCGAGAACACCTCGCAGCGCGGAGCGTCGGGCAACCGCAACACCGGCGCCTTCCACAGCCGGTCCGAGCTGATCGCGTTCCTCGACGACGACACTGTCGCCGATCCCGCCTGGCTGGGAAATCTGGCTGCCCCGTTCGGTGACCCGTCGGTCGTCGGCGCGGGCGGCAGCATCGTCCCGTCCTGGGAGCGGGACCGGCCGAGTTGGATGCCGGACGAACTGCTGTGGACCGTGGGCGTCTCCTATGCGGGCATGCCCACGTCGGTCGCCGAGATCCGCAACGTCTGGTCGGCCAGCATGATGGTGCGCCGCTCCGCGTTCCTCGCCGTGGGCGGATTCCGGGTGGGATTCGGCAAGCTCGGCGACCGCAACCGCCCCGAGGACACCGAGTTGTGCCTGCGGATCAGCGCGTCGACCGGCGGCCACTGGATGTACGTGCCCGACTCGGTCATCGAGCACGACGTGCCGCTGGACCGGTCGACGTTCCGGTTCTTCCTGCGCCGCTGCTACGCCGAGGGGCGCGGCAAGGTGCAGATGGCCGGGCTGCTCCCGCCCGACCAGAAGCTCGGCGCGGAACAGGACTACCTGCGGCGCACACTGCCCCGCGCGGTGGCCGTGAACCTCAAGGCGGCGACGCTGGGGCGCGGAGGCTTCCACGCGTTGCGCGCCATCACGGTGATCGCGGCGGTGGCGGCGGCCGGCTTCGGCGGGGGAGTCGAGACGATCGCCGGACTGTCCGAGACGGACGCGGCGAAGAGTCTTTGACCTTTTCGGCGCCCAGCGCCGTCCACCGATTTGACGCGTCCGGTTAATCCGGCCTCCTTAGCGTGCGGCCATGCGAAAGATCGTCCGCAATCTCCTGGCCGGGTCCGGTGTCCTGGCGCTCACCCTGACGCTGGCCGGCACCGCCTCCTACGCCGGCGGCCACAAGGTCGACAAGCCCACCCTCACCGGCTGGGCCTCGTTGGCCGCCGGCACGTTCGTCCCCGACAGCGAGCCGTCCGGCGCGCTCGTCACCGGCAACCTCAACGGCTTCACCGTGCCCTTCGCCGACCAGCCGGTGCAGGGTTTCTCGGGCATCGTCAACAACGGCGACGGTACGTTCGACGTGCTCTCCGACAACGGGTACGGCAACCAGGCCAACTCGGGTGACTTCCTGCTGCGCGTCCAGAAACTGGCCCCCGTCTTCCGTACGGGCAAGGTCGACGTGCTCGGCGGCGTCAACCTGACCGACCCGGCCGGAAAGGTGCCCTGGAAGCTGACCCGCGACGACCGTGTGCTCACCGGCGCCGACTTCGACGTCGAGTCGATCCAGCAGGTCGCCGACGGCTCGTACTGGATCGGCGACGAGTTCGGCCCCTACCTGCTGCACTTCGACCGCGCGGGCCGCCTGCTCGACGCGCCGGTGGCGCTCGACGGCGTGATCGCGCCCGAGACCGCGGCGCGCACCGGCGGCACCGCGACCACCCGTAGCAGCAAGGGCTTCGAGGGCCTGGCCCAGTCGCCCGACGGTCGCTACCTCTCCGCGCTGCTCGAGGGCTCGATCACCGGCGACCCGGCCGGCTCGCTGCGCCTGAACGAGTTCGACCTGCGCGCCGGCCGCTACACCGGCAAGCACTCCAGCTACCAGCTCGACAACCCTGACTTCGCCATCGGCGACGCGATCGCGATCGACAAGGACCGTTTCCTGGTCATCGAGCGTGACAACGGCCAGGGTACGACCGCCGTGACCAAGAAGATCTACCTGGCCGACAAGCGCGACCGAAACCACGACGGCGCCCTGGACAAGAAGCTCGTCGTCGACCTGATGAGCATCGCCAACCCGCGCAAGCTGGGCGGCTTCGGCCCGACCTTCACGTTCCCGTTCCAGACCATCGAGGACGTGGTCATCCTCGACGACCACACCATCGCCGTCCTGAACGACAACAACTTCCCGTTCTCCACCGGCCGCAGCGCCGCCGCCGACAACAACGAGTGGATCACCATCACCCTGCCGGAGTCGCTCCACCCCGACAAGCGCCTGATCAAGTAACGCGCGATCCGCGGCCGGACGGCATCGCGTCCGGCTGCGGCCTTTCACTCGCCCGCCGGGAATGACGGAAGTCAGATGACGGCGAGGGCGACGTCGTGGCCGGCGGACAACTCGGGGATCCGGATGCCGATGACGGCCTTGGTCTCCGCCCGCTCGCGGAGCACCTGCCCGACCGAGCGTTCCACTACCTAGCCTCCTAGGATGCCCGAGAGGGTGGATCGGACTGCACCGGCGGGGGAACCCCCGGGGGGTCATCGGAGAGACACTTTCCGTCGCGGCCAATGTGTCCTAAGTGGAGTAATCACTCCGTTACAAAGGGGACGCTAGGCTAGTGATCGGTCAACCGGCCGTCAATGCGACAAAAGGGACGGAGAGTGGGTTCATGGTCGCACGCGCCCCGCGTGCTGACGCGTTGCGTAATCGGTCCCGAGTGCTCGCCGCGGCCGAGCAGGTCTTCGTGGCCCGAGGCACGTCGGTCTCCACCGAAGAGGTGGCCCGCGCGGCGGGAGTCGGCATCGGCACCGTCTTCCGGCACTTCCCGACCAAGGCGGCGCTGATCGAGGCCGTCTTCCGCGAACGCCTGCGCCGCTTCGGCGAGGAAGTCGAACGCCTGGCCGCCTCCGACGACCCGGGCGGCGCGATCTGGGTCCTCCTGAGCCGCGTCGCCGAGGTGGCCGCGGGCAAGCAGGACTGGGCCGACGCCTTCGCGGCCGACTCGATGAACGACGCGTTCAGCCCGGCCCGCGAGCAGCTTCCGCGCGCGCTCGGCACCCTGCTCACCCGGGCTCGGCGGAGCGGCACGATCCGCGCCGACGTGTCCGTGCCCGAGCTGGTCGCTTTGATGCTCGCGATCTCCCGCGTCCCCGAGCTGGACGCGGAGGGCGGTGCCCTGCGGGCCCGGCTCCTGTCGATCGTGTTCGACGGCCTCCGCCCCCAGGCCTGACGACGGCGCGGCGAAACCCTACGGGGCCGCCCCGCCGGCCGACCCGGCCCTCGTGCAGGGGTCCGCGGAATGTCACAGCCGGACGTTAGGCTGGCCGCGTGGCCCCGATGACCGCTACCAGGACCGATCGCCGCGCCGACGCCGCCCCATGACGAGGCTGCTCGCGGCGCTCCACGCCGCCGCCGACCTCCCCGACGCGGTGCGCGATCAGACCGCCGGCCTGTCCCGGCACGAGTTGCTGGCCCGAGCCTGCGCCCTGGCCGCCGAGATGTCGGGGCGGCGCATGGTCGCCGTCGACGCCACGCCCACGCTCGACACGGTCGTCGCGATCACCGCGGCCCTGCTGGCCGGTGTGCCCGCTGTGCCGATCCCGCCCGACGCCGGCGACCTGGAACGCGCCCATATCCTCAGCGACTCCGGCGCCGAGTTCGTCCGGGCCGGCGCGGGCAGCAGCACCACTGTTCCCGCCGAGCCCGACCCCACCACACCCGCGCTGGTCCTCTATACCAGCGGCACGACCGGTCCGCCCAAGGGTGCCGTCCTCTCCCGCGCCGCCCTCGCCGCTGACCTCGACGCCCTCGCTGCCGTCTGGCAATGGACCCCGGACGACACTCTCGTGCACGGCCTTCCGCTCTTCCACGTCCACGGCCTGGTCCTGGGCGTCCTCGGCCCGCTGCGGCTCGGCTCGCGGCTCGTGCACACCGGCAGACCCACCCCCCAGGCATACGCGGGCACGCCCGGCTCCATCTACTTCGGAGTCCCCACCGTCTGGTCCCGGGTCTGCGCCGCCCCGACCGAGGCCCGCCGGCTTCGCCGCGCCCGCCTGCTCGTCTCCGGCAGTGCCCCGCTGCCCGTCCCGGTCTTCGACGACCTGCGGGCTCTGACCGGTCAGGCCCCGGTCGAGCGCTACGGCATGACCGAGACCTTGATCACGGTCAGCGCCCGCGCCGACGGCGAGCGCCGCCCCGGTCAGGTCGGCCTTCCGGTTCCGGGCGTCGAGACCCGTCTGACCGGGCAGGACGGGGATGCCATCGGCCACCTGCAGGTGCGGGGCGCGACCCTGTTCGACGGCTACCTGCGCGCCGGTCGCCCCGAGCCCGCCCTCGACGCCGACGGCTGGTACACCACCGGCGACGTCGCCACGATCGGCGAGGACGGCTGGCACCGGATCGTCGGCCGCGCCTCCACCGATCTGATCAAGACGGGCGGCTACCGGGTCGGCGCCGGCGAGGTGGAAGACGCGCTGCTGTTGCATCCGGCGGTTCGTGAGGCCGCGGTGATCGGCGTTCCGCATCCTGACCTCGGCGAGCAGATCACCGCGTACGTCGTGGGCAGTTCAGTCTCGGCGAAGGAGCTCATCGCGTTCGTGGCCGACCGTCTCGCCGCCCACAAACGGCCCCGCGCCGTGCACCTGATCGATGCCCTGCCGCGCAACGCGATGGGCAAGGTCCAAAAGGGAGCGTTGCGCTAGTCGAGCCCGGCGGTCTCGGACCCTCGCCG
>DASRYP010000806.1:0-6580 GCA_035687165.1 Actinoplanes sp.
CGCCACCCTCGACGTGCTCTCCGGCGGGCGCTTCGACCTCGGGCTGGGCACCGGCCGGTCGGAGCCTGAGTTCATCGCCACCGGCTCCGACCCGAACCCGCGCGGCCGGCGCATGACGGAATACCTCGAGGCGTTGCGCACCCTCTGGAACGACCCGGTGGCGTCCTTCGAGGGCGAGCTCTACCGCGTGCCGCCGAGCACAGTGGCGCCGGCGCCGGTGCAGCCGGGCGGGCCTCCGGTGCTGCTGGGTGGCTCGGCCGACGCGGCGTTGCGTCGGGCCGGACGGCTCGCCGCGGGGTGGGTGAGCCGCAGCCGGGCGACCTTCGAGGAGATCGCGCGCGGCGTCCAGATCGTGCGGCGGGCGGCCGAGGAGTCCGGTCGCGACCCCGACGCCGTCCGGGTCGTGGTGCGTGCCCCGGTGCGGCCGGGCCTGCGCGACGACGCCTTCCCGCTGTCCGGGGACTGGGAGCAGATCCGGGCCGGCGCCGAGCTGTACGCCGCGGCCGGTGTCACCGAGCTGTTCTACGACCTGAATTGGGATCCACTGATCGGGACGCCGGACGCCGACCGCGAGGTGGCCCGGGAGCGGGCCGACGAGATCCTCACCGCGCTGGCCCCGCGCTTCTGACCAGTCGCCCTGGGTGATCAATCAGGCGGTGGCCGGCAGGCGTCGCGACCCGATGTCGTCCGCTGCGAGCGTGGGGTGCCGCGCGCTCGCAGCGGCCGGCCCAGGGTTGCTCCGGCGTAGCTCGTTGTCGTGGGTCGGGCCGCTCCGGTGAAGCCGTGGGGCAAGGTCCGTAATGGACTCAAGTAGCACCCCATTCGTTATCGAGAATGCCCCGCCGTTCCATGAGCGCACTTCTCGGCGCTACTCCGGGTAGTCCGGAAGGCACACCAGTGCCAGGTGGGGCGCCAGCGATCCGCGTCCCGATGCACGGGATTGCCGTCGATGCGACCCCTCGCTGGTGGCCCGAGCCGGAGATCCTTCGCCCGTGGGCGGCCCTGACCGGAGAACCCACGGACCTCGCCAGCCAAGCTCGACACGGTCGTGAAACCCGGTCGAAACAGCGGGTCGCCGCAGGAGGTGGCGACCAAAATAACTTTGCGCAACAGTACGATTGCCCTCTGGGTTTCCATAGCGGACATTGGGGGCATGGATGATCACCGTTACCTGATGATTTGGATACCAGAGTGGAGATTCGTACCGCCCACTGTCGCGTCTCAGGGTGATGTTGGCCATCCATTGCCGTAGTGGGGCCGTTATTCATTCGATGCGTCAAGTTATTTCCTGCGGCGAGGATCGGGACTACTTTCTGGCCAGGCATCCGAAGACCTCTCACGCATGACGCAGGTGAGGGCTGTCGTCCGATGGAGGTGACCAAAGCGTGCGGACCCCTGCCCACAAGGCTGAAGAAGATTCGATGGTTACCCCTGTCGTCACCCGCAGTCGCCCACAAGGAGACACCGCTACATGAGCAACACCACGGTCGGCTCAGGTCCGAGCAAGCCGGGCAACTCCGAAACGGCCGCTGCGGTACTCCGGGTGGATCCCCATCCTGGTGAGCCCGGCGGCGCCAAGGCTTTCGTCGGCCGCTCGCCCGGTCAACTCGCCTGGATCCGGCTCAAGCGTGACCGCACGGCGCTCGTCAGCGCGATCATCCTGATCGTCGCGATGGTCGTCGGCCTGAGTTCGCCGCTGATCGAGCGGATCACCGGAATCAGCCCGACCGATCAGTTCACCGACAAGCTCACCTCGTTCGGTGCGTTGCCGGTGGGCTACCTCGGCGGGATCAGCGCGGAACACCCGCTCGGCCTGGAGCCGGGCCTCGGTCGTGACATCCTCATGCAGTTGGTGTATGGCCTGCGCACGTCGCTGTTCATCGCCTTCGCCGCCGCCGCGATCTCCACGGTCATCGGCGTCCTGGTCGGCGTCATCGCCGGTTACGCCCGTGGCTGGCTCGACGGCGTCGTCAACTGGGTGATCGACCTGGCCCTGGCGTTCCCCTTCCTGATCTTCGCGCTGGCGGCGATCCCGGTCGTGGAGAACCGCTTCTTCGGCGCTCGCGACGAGATCCCGGCCAGCTTCCGAGTCGGCATGATCATCGCAACCTTCGCGATCTTCAACTGGACGAACACCGCCCGACTGGTCCGCGGCCAGGTCATCTCGCTGCGCGAGCGCGAGTTCGTGGAGGCCGCTCGAGCCTCCGGAGCCAGCACCTGGCACATCCTGCTGCGGCAGCTGCTGCCCAACATCTGGGCGCCGATCCTGGTAACGGTCTCCTTGAACGTGCCGGCGTTCATCACGGCCGAGGCGGCACTCGCCTTCGTCGGCATCGGCGTCACCGAGCCGACGCCCGACCTGGGGCGGATGATCTTCAACAGCATTTCTTACATCTCGGCGGACCCCATGTACACCTTCGTCCCCGGGGTGACGATCTTCCTTCTGGTGCTCGCCTTCAACCTGTTCGGCGACTCATTACGTGACGCGCTTGACCCGAAGTCGTCGCGGTAGGTCCCCGGTGCGGCCGTCACTTACCCGAGTCCGGCCGGCCGGCTCGCCGCTGTCCAGCGGCACAGACAGACTTTCCTCCACAAGAGGGCAAGGGATGACCATCCCGAAGAAGGAAACAAGGAAAGGAACAACCGTGCGGTTGAAAATAGGCGCTCTGACAGCCGGGGCGTTGTCCGTCGCGCTCGTGGCGTCCGGCTGCAGCAAGACGACCGAGGACGGCGGCAGCGGCGACGACAAGAAGGCCGCCGTCCAGTCGGGCTTGATCTCCTATGACGCGGCCGAGAACAAGGGACCCGCCCCGGCCGTCGAGGGTGGAGTCAAAGGCGGCAATGTCGGCATCCTCCTGCCGGACGGCTTCGAGCACCTGGACCCTGCGCGGGCCTACGTGAACGTCGCGTCGCTGACCGGCCAGCTGCTCTTCCGCTCGCTGAACGGCTACCGCGAGGACGGCAAGGGCAACCTGAAGGTCGTCGGTGACCTGGCCGAGAACCCCGGCACCGACGTCAACAAGGACTGCAAGGTCTGGGAGTTCAAGATCCGCCAGGGCGTCAAGTACGAGGACGGCTCGCCGGTCACGGCCGCCGACGTCGCGTACGGCGTTGCCCGGTCCTTCTCGAAGAACCTGTCTGAGGGCCCGCACTACATCCAGCAGTGGCTGGCCGACAGCAAAGAATACAACGCGACGTACAAGGGACCGTACGACGGCGGTGCCGACCTTCCGCCGGGCGTGACCGTCCCGGACGCGCAGACCATCCGGTTCACCTTCGCCAAGCCGCAATGTGACATGCCTTACGCGGCCACCATGTCGACCACGGTGCCGGTGCCGAAGGCCAAGGACACCAAGACAGAGTATGACCGGAAGCCGTTCTCCTCCGGCCCATACAAGATCAAGTCTTACGCGATCGGCCAGTCGCTGGTCCTGGAGCGCAACCCGAACTGGGACGGGAACACCGACCCGCTGCGTACCGCGCTGCCGGACACCTTCACCTGGAACTTCACGCTCCAGGCAGACCAGGTCGCCGAGCGCCTGGTGGCCGACGCCGACGCCGACAAGAGCTCGCTGAGCTGGGTCCCCGTGCCGGCGGCTCAGTTGGCCAAGACCACCACGCCCGAGGTCAAGGCGCGCGTCATCTCCGGCCCGACGCAGTACGTCTGGTACATGACCATCAACAACAACCGCATCAAGGACGTCAACGTCCGCAGGGCGCTCAACTACGCGCTCGACAAGGATGCCCTTCTCAAGGCCATCGGCGGTTCCGCAGCCGGCACCCCGGCCACGACGCTGCTCTCGCCGACCGTGGGCGGCTTCGAGAAGTACGACGCTCTCCCCGCGCCGGTCACCGGTGACCCGGCCAAGGTCAAGGAGCTGCTCGGCAGCACCCCGCCGCCGCCGCTGGTCCTCGCCTACGCGAACTCGCCGCGTCGCGCCGCGCAGGCCGAGGCCGCACGTAAGAGCTTCGAGGCCGCCGGCTTCAAGGTCACGACCAAGGCGATCGATCCGACGAACTACTACACCGAGATCGGCCGCAAGGACAATCCGTACGACCTCTACCTCACCGGCTGGGGTTCGGACTGGCCGACTGGCGGCACGGTCATCCCGCCGCTGTTCGACGGCCGCGAGATCGCGGAGACCGGCAACCAGAACTCGGCGTACTTCAACGAGCCGTCCGTCGGCGCTGAGATCGACCGGATCGGTGGCCTGCCCAGCGAGGCCGAACGGGCAAAGGCCTGGGCCGCGCTGGACAAGAAGATCATGACGGACTTCGCTCCGACGATCCCCGCCTACTACGACGCCAGCTACACCCTGATCGGCTCGAAGGTCGGTAACGCGTTCCAGAGCGACGCGTTCGGCTACCCGGGTCTGACGAACATCTACGTCAAGCAGTAAGTCCGTTCACCGGGCCGGGCGTGGGTAGCCGCGAGGCCGCTCACGCCCGGCCGGACATCCGCGGGAAACAGGTTCAACGTCATGGTCAGGTTCGTCATTCGGCGGCTGCTGCTCGCCGTGACCACGCTCTTCGCTATCAGCGTGATCACCTTCCTGTTGTTCTTCGCGGTGCCGAGCAGTCCGGCCACTGTGATGTGCGGGAAGCAGTGCAGCCCCGAGCAAATCGCCCAGACCGAGCATCGTCTCGGCATCGACAAGCCGATCGTCGAGCAATACGGCACCTTCGTGAAGGGCATCTTCGTCGGGCGCGTCATCGGCGAGGGCGACTTCATTCGCGAGTGCCCGGCGCCCTGCCTGGGCTACTCGTTCCGGACGGACGAGCCGGTGACCGACATCCTCGGGCGCACGATTCCGGTGACGGTCAGCATCGTCTTCGGTGCCGCCGTCATGTGGCTCGTGATCGGTGTGTCGCTCGGCATGACGTCCGCGCTGAAGAGAGGAACCGTGTTCGACCGGTTCGCCATCGGCGTGTCCCTGGTCGGCGCCTCGTTGCAGGTCTACTTCTTCGGTCTCGTGCTGCTGCTCGTGTTCGTGTACAGCACCGGCTTACTGCCGACACCGTCCTACACCCCCTTCACCGAGAATCCCGGCAAGTGGGCGTTGGGCCTGCTGCTGCCGTGGATCACTCTCGGCTTCCTCAACTCCGCCCTCTATGCCCGGCTCTCCCGGGCCCAGATGCTGGAGACTCTCTCCGAGGACTACGTGCGCACCGCACGGGCCAAAGGCCTGACGAAGCGTAAGGTCTACATACGGCACGCTCTGCGCGCGGCGATCACCCCGATCATCACCATCGCCGGCCTCGACATCGGCGCCAGTCTCGGCGGAACCGTGATCACCGAATCGATCTTCGGTCTGCAGGGTCTCGGCCGCACCGCGGTGAAGGCCGTCGGCGACCTGAATCTACCGATCGTGCTGGCGACCGTTCTGGTGGCGGCCGCGTTCATCGTTTTCGCCAACATCATCGTGGACATGTTGTACGCGGTGGTCGACCCCCGCGTCCGGCTGGGCTGAGGTAATGGAGTTCTCATGTCAGTAACCCCAGCGCCCGCAGCGGACGAGCCCTACCTGCGGGTCCGCGATCTGCGGGTTCAGTTCCCGACGGAAGACGGCCTGGTCAGAGCCGTCGACGGCGTCAGCTTCTCGGTGCGCCGAGGACAGACCCTGGGCATCGTCGGCGAGTCCGGCTCGGGCAAGAGCGTCACGAGCATGTCGATCCTGGGGCTGCACAACGCGGCCCGCACCAAGATCAGTGGCGAGATCTCGATCGGCGGTCGCGACATCGTCGGGATGGATGACGAGAAGATCCGGGAGATGCGTGGCCAGGACATGGCCATGGTCTTCCAGGACCCGCTGTCCGCGCTGCACCCCTATTACAAGGTGGGCGTGCAGATCGCCGAGGCCTACAAGGTGCATCACCCGCAGGCGAGCAAGGCGGAGGCCAACAAGCGCGCCGTCGAGATGCTCGACCGGGTGGGCATCCCCCAACCGGAGCGCCGCGCCAAGCAGTACCCGCACGAGTTCTCCGGTGGTATGCGTCAGCGCGCGATGATCGCCATGGCCCTGGTCAACGATCCTGCCCTGCTCATCGCGGACGAGCCGACCACCGCGCTGGACGTGACCGTCCAGGCGCAGATCCTCGATCTGCTCGAGGATCTGCAGCGGGAGTTCAACTCGGCGATTATCGTCATCACCCATGACCTCGGGGTGGTCGCCCAGATCGCCGATGACGTGCTGGTCATGTACGCCGGCCGGGCCATCGAGACCGGGTCGGTCGAGCAGGTCATGCGCTCGCCGCAGCACCCCTACACCTGGGGTCTGCTGGCCAGTGTGCCGTCGCTGCACGGCGACGCCGAGATCGATCTCGTGCCGATCAAGGGAAATCCGCCAAGCCTCATCAACCTCCCGACGGGCTGCGCCTTCAACCCGCGTTGCCGTTACGCCGGGCTGAACGGTAACCGGTCCTTCGTCGAGGTCCCGGAGCTGCGCCCCGCCGGGCAGGACGGCCATCACGTCGCGTGTCACCTGTCCGGCGCGGACCGGCGGCGGATCTATCTGGAAGACATCGCTCATGCAGGAGTGGCGCAATGACTGATCTCGTGGATGCCGCGGCCGGCTCGGCC
>DASRYP010000807.1:0-11061 GCA_035687165.1 Actinoplanes sp.
GCAGGGCCTGCGGCTCCCCAAGTGACGCTCGCGCGTGGCACGATACTGGCCAGTAACCGACTCAGAGGTTGGTGGCATCGTGGCCTTCGCGCGTACGGCGTACCGGACCTGTCCGCTCTGTGAGGCCGCCTGCGGTCTGGAACTGACGGTCGAGGGCGATCGGGTGGTCTCCGCCCGGGGCGACCGGGAGCACGTGTTCAGTCACGGGTTCGTCTGCCCGAAGGGTGCCACCTTCGGGCAGATCTCGGACGATCCGGACCGGCTCCGACGACCCCTGCTGCGGCGCGGCGGGGAGCATGTCGAGGTGGGCTGGGACGAGGCGTTCGAGGCGGTCGCTGCCGGGCTGGGGCCGATCCTTCAGACGTACGGGCCGCACGCGGTCGCTCTCTATCTGGGCAACCCGAACGTGCACACGATGGCGGGCGGGCTCTACGTGCCGCCGTTGGTGCGCACGCTCGGCAGCCGCAACGTCTTCTCGGCCAGCACCGTCGACCAGATGCCGAAGCACGTCTCCTGCGGCTATCTGTTCGGCAGCCCGCTCGCCATCCCCGTACCCGATCTGGACCGCACCGACTTCCTGCTGATGCTCGGCGCGAACCCGTGGGAGTCGAACGGCAGCCTGGCGACGGCGGCCGACTTCCCGGGGCGGCTCAAGGCGATCCAGGCGCGTGGCGGCCGGTTCGTCGTGGTCGACCCGCGGCGCACCCGGACCGCCGCGAACGCCGACGAGCACCTGTTCATCCGACCCGGCACCGACGCGTTCCTGCTCTTCGGGATCGTCCACACGCTCTTCACGGACGGGCTCGTCTCGCTCGGCCGCCTTGGCTCGCTCGTCGACGGGGCCTCGCTCGTCGACGGGGTCGCCGAGGTCGAGAAGCTGGCGGCGGACTTCGCCCCGGCCGTCGTCAGCGCGGCCTGCGGGGTGCCCGCTTCCCGGATCCGCTCGCTGGCGCACGAGCTGGCGGCCGCGCCGCGCGCCGCGGTCTACGGTCGGATCGGGACCTGCACGGTCGAGTTCGGCACGCTCACCAGCTGGCTGGTCGACGTGCTCAACGTGCTGACCGGGAACCTCGACCGGGCCGGCGGCGTGATGTTCCCGCTGGCCGCGCACGTGCGCCGCTCGACCCGGGTCGGCGGCAAGGGCTTCCAGGTCGGGCGGTGGCACAGCCGGGTGCGGGGGCTGCCCGAGGTCAAGGGCGAACTGCCGGTGGCGACCCTGGCCGACGAGATCGAGACGCCCGGTGACGAGCAGGTCCGCGCCCTGGTGACCGTGGCCGGCAACCCCGTGCTGTCCACGCCGAACAGCGGGCGCCTCGACAAGGCGTTGGCCGGACTGCCGTTCATGGTGAGTGTCGACCCCTACCTGAACGAGACGACCCGACACGCCGACGTGGTGCTGCCTCCGCCCGACCCGACCCGCAAGGGCCACTACGATTTCTCGTTCCTGGCCCTGGCCGTGCGCAACTTCGCCGCGTACTCCCCGCCGGTCCGGCCGCTGCCACCGGACGCGATGGACGAGTGCGACATCCTGGCCCGCCTGACGCTGATCCTTTCCGGTCGCCCTGGGACGGTCGAGGACGTCCACGCGCGGCTGCTCCCGCTGCCGCCCGACGGCCTTTCCGGTTCCTCACCGGCCGAGCGGCTGCTCGACGCGGCCCTCAAGACCGGGGCGTACGGGCTGTCGCTCGACCAACTCCTGGAGAACCCGCACGGCGTGGACCTCGGGCCGCTGGAGCCGCGCCTGCCCGAAGTGCTGCGTACCGTCAGCGGCAAGGTCGAACTGTGCCCGCCCCCGCTCGCGGCCGACGTCGACCGGCTGCGCGGGGCGCTCGACCGGCCGCGCGAGGGCCTGGTGCTGATCGGCCGGCGGCACCTGCGCTCCAACAACAGCTGGATGCACAACGTGCCCGCCCTGGTGAAGGGCCGCGACCGGTGCACGCTGCAGATCCACCCGGCCGACGCGGAACGGCTCGACCTGGCCGACGGCGACGCCGCGCGGGTCACCTCGCGAGCTGGCGGCCTCTCGGCCCGCGTCGAGGTGACCGACCAGGTGATGCCGGGCGTGGTGAGCCTGCCGCACGGCTGGGGCCACGGCGTGCCCGGCACCCGGATGACCGTCGCGGCGGCCCACCCGGGCGTGAACTCGAACGTGCTCACGGATGAGACGGTCATCGACCCGCTCTCGGGCAACAGCGTCCTCAACGGCATCCCGGTGGAGATCAAACCCGCAGCTTCATGATCCGGTAGCTTCCTGATCCGCCTGATCCGCGTGGCATCATGGCCCGATGCGCCAAGTGACCGACGACGAGCGGCGGGCCCGGCTCGCCGTGCGGCACGCGCTCGCTCGTCCGGTCGACACCCCCGAGGCCGCCACCCGGGCGATGACGGTGCTGCACGCGACCGAGCCCGCGACGGTCTACCTGTCGAGCTGGGCCCGGGTGCGATCACTTTCGGTCGCGGACGTGGATCGGGCGCTCTATGTGGACCGTACGCTGGTGAAACAGCTCGCGATGCGGCGCACGCTCTTCGTCTTCCCGCGCGATCTGCTGCCCGCGGCCTGGCCCAGCGCGTCGGCCCGGGTCGCCGCCACCGAGCGGGCACGGATGGCCCAGGACGCGGTGACGGCCGGGTTCACCGACGACGGGCACGCGTGGCTGGATCAGGCCCGGGCGGCGGTTCTCGATGCCCTGTCATCAGCACCGGACGGGCGGCCGGCCCGCGAACTGCGTCAGGCGCTGCCGCTGATCGACGTCAAGGTGGCGGTCCGTTCGGGCGAGACGTGGTCGGCGTCGCGGGTCCTCACCCATCTCGGCCTGACCGGCGACATCGTGCGGGGCACCAACACACACGGCTGGCACGTCTCCCGGCCACGCTGGACGCTGATGCGCCACTGGCTGTCCACCGTGCCGCCGCACCTCTCGGCGGCCGACGGCTACCGCGAGATCGTCCGGCGCTGGCTGTTCACGTTCGGCCCGGGCACCGAGGACGACCTCGTGTGGTGGCTGGGCTCGACCAAAGCGGTCGTACGGGCGGCGCTCGCCTCGCTCTCGGCGGTGCCGGTCTCGCTCGACGGCGGCGGCATCGGCTGGCTGCTCCCCGACGACGTGGACGTGGTTGCCTTCGACGAGCCGTGGGCGGCGTTGCTGCCAGTGCTCGACCCGACGGTGATGGGCTGGAAGGGCCGCGACTTCTTCCTCGGTCCGCACCGTGCCCTGCTCTTCGACCGCAACGGCAACGCGGGCACCACCGCCTGGTTCAACGGCCGAGCCGTGGGCAGCTGGACCCAGGACACCGCGGGGGTCGTACGGGTACGTCTGCTCGAGGACATGCCGTCCCACGCCCGGCACCTCCTCGATGCCGAAGCGGAGCGCCTCACCGCATGGCTCGACGGTTTCCGGATCGGAAGCGTCTACTCGTCGCCCGCCATGAAGCCGTAGCCGGCCGTGCGGCGCGCGCGAAGACCGCCCGTCCGCTGCGGTCGCGGGCCGTCCGGGGCGCAGTCGTACCACAGCCGGTGCGGATCGGGGCACTGGCTTCAGTCGGCCGTGGTCGGCTTCTTGCTCGGGGATTTCTTCGGCGCGGAAGGCTTGGCGGGCACGGTGGGCTTCGTCGGGAAGGCGAGGACTCGGTGGATGGCGTCCTCCATGCGCGGGGCCACGAACGTACGACCCTCGCTGGTGAAATGGACGCCGTCGGCGAAAAGTTCCTTGCCGTCGGCGTCCAGCTTCGCGCACTGATCCTGGGGGCAGATCAGGGCCTTGAAGTCGACCATGCGGGCGGCCTTCGTCGCGATGAACGAGTTGATGATGGCGTTGTAGCAGCGGACCGACTTGTCGGTGGCGCCCTCGGTGCCGATGCGTTCGTTGAGCAGCAGGAACGGGACGCCGGGCAGTTCGCGCCGGACCATCGTCGCCGCCTTGCGCAGCTCGGTCAGGTAAAGCGTGCGGTACCTCAGGTCGCAGGGCGTGATCCACTTGCCGTCGACGAGTTGGTCGGCCGCGTCCCAGCCGAAGTGCGCGACCACCGCCGTGTAGTCGGCCGAGTGCAGCCTGTCCACCCACAACCGTTCCTTGATCTTGCACTTCTCGGCCATCGGCCAGACCACGCCGGAGCGGGGGCGCATCGCGGTGGCGGGCATGACGCCGCAGCCGGCGATCGAGCCGTCGACCGCCGCGTAACGGTCGGCGCCGTCGAGCGCCAGCGCCTCCGCGAAGTCGGCCGAGAGGGAGTCGCCGAGCATGAGCAGCACCGGGCGGCCGCCGGGGTTCATTCGGTATTGCACGGCGGCCGGCAGGTAGTAGCCGCCACCGACGATGACCGCGGCGAGAACCACGGCGGTCGTCGTCGCCCGCAGCGGTCGCCACGCGCGCAGCCGGATACGTTCGGTGATCGCGTAGTGCATGAGCATCGCCAGCAGCCAGGTCAGGCCGCCCCCGACGACCAGCAGCGCGTACGGCTTGATCGTCGGCAGCTTCTCCTGCAGCACCCAGTAGATCGGCAGGTGCAGCAGGTACATCGGGTAGGAGATGCGGCCGATCTCGGCGAGCGGACCGAACGAGAACACCTGGACCAGCGGGCCGTCGGCGCGGCTCAGGGCGGCGATCAGCACCGCCGTGACCACCGCGACGGCCGCGATGCCGCCCTGGTAGAGCCACGCCGCACGGTAGTTGGCGGTGGAGAGGCTGACGCCGATCAGCGCACCGAGCGCGAGCAGGCCGATCAGGGTCGCGGCGATCATCCCGACCTGGCCGACCGCGTGTTTGCGCCGGGCGGCGTCGCGGTGCAGCAGGAAGACCAGACCGGCGGCGACCGAGCCCACCACGAAGTCGACGGTGCGCGCGTCGGTGCCCAGGTAGAGGCGGTCGGCGTTGGTCCCGTCGTACATCAGGGGTGCGATCAGGGCGGTGCCGGCGGCCGAGACGAAGAGCAGCACGGTGACCGCGACCGGTGATTTGCGGCAGACGACCAGGAACAGCACGAAGGCCAGCGGCCACCCGAGGTAGAACTGCTCGGTGATGCTGAGCGACCACATATGGGCCAGGGGGCTGATCTGCCCGAAGCCCGCCCAGTACGCGTCGTGGTCGGCGATCTGCTGCCAGTTCGCCACCTGGAGCACGGAGGCGACCGCGCGTTCGCCGATCGTGCGGGCCTGGCTCAGCCCACCGAACGCGAGGGCGAGCACGAGGACGGCGACGAGCGTGATCGACAGGCCGGGCATGAGCCGTTTGAACCGGCGGCGGTAGAACGACCAGACCGCGATCTTGCCGCTGCGGTCGGCCTCGCGGAACAGCAGCAGCGTGATCAGGAAGCCGGAGAGCACCATGAAGACGTCGACGCCGAACAGGCCGTTGGCGAACCAGCTGGTGTGGTAGAGCAGCACGGACAGGATGGCGAGCCCCCGCAGGCCGTCGACGGCCGGGAAGTGCAGGCGGGGTACGGCGGGTTTCGGCGGTTCGGGGGCTGGGAGCACCTCGGTCGGCACGCCGGAGCTGACCAGGGTCACGGCCGCACCCCTCCCCATCTGGCGTAGCAATCCTTGACCACCGTCTCGGCGGGGCGGCCGGCGAAGGTCAGCCGGTCACCGGACTTGGGGTCGGCGTTCGCCGGGTCGGTGTGGAGGCGGATGTTCCAGAAGTACAGTCCGGCGAGCTTCTGCTTGCCCGCGGCGGCGCAGACGGCCTGGTACCAGTGCTTCTGGACGTCGAGGTTGAGCGGCACCTTCGTACTGCCCCACTGCGCGGGGTGGTGGTAGGCCTTGTCCTGGGCGGCGATGCCGACCTCGTGCAGGACCAATTTCGGCGCCTTGCCGCCCGCGTACCGGTCGAGCCACCGCTCCCAGCCGCGGGTGAGCGCCGAGACGGGCGCGTCGTCCGGCTCGTCGATCTTGAAGTACGCGTCGACGCCGACCGAGTCGACCGCGGGTGCTTCGGAGCCCTTCTGGAACTCGTCGAAGTTCACCGAGTACGCGAGCTCGCCGGTGAACGACTTGCGCACCGATCCGATCAGGGTCTTCCAGCGCCGGTCCGACTGCAGCGAGTTGAGCTCGACGCCGACGACGAGTTCGGCGGCCTCGTTGGCCTGCGCGACATCGGCGTACCCGGTCAGGAATTTGGTGTAACTGGTGAACCACCTGTCCCGGCTGCTCGGCTTGATCTTGCCGCGCCAGCTCGGCAGCAGCGACTGTTCGTCGAGGATGGGCCGCACCGCGACGCGCATCCGGCTCGCCCGGGCCTCCTCGAGGAAGATCCCGAGCCGCTGCGGCGACGGCGTGTGCTCCTTGTCCGGGCCGACGGCGCTCGCGTTCGGGCCGTCCATCACGAAGAGGAAGTTGACCGCGACGCTGTTCACGTTGAGTGAGATCAGGTGGTCCAGGATGCGCCGGGCCTTCGCGCGGGTGACCAGATCGTCGTCCGCCTTGCTGTTCTCCCAGAGCAGGTTGACGCCGAGCTGCGTGGCCCCCTCGTGCCACGGGTGGACGACCTGCGGCACGGTCGGCACGTCGGCCGCCGGCACCCCGGGCGTTTCCGGTGCGCTGCCCGTTCGGGGGTCGTTCGTGCAGGCGGTCAGGGCCAGGACCAGGCCGAGTACGGCGGGCAGAGCCGCCAGACGCTTGCTCATGCCGGCTTCGCGATCACAACGAACTTGTTCTCCTCGCGGCGCAGGAACTTCAGGAAGCCCTTGAAGCCGCCGATGCCCTCCACCAGGGACAGGAACGGGATGATGGGGATGATCACGATCGGCTCCCACCACTGGCGACGGGCGTTGTCGGAGACCTGGGCGTTGATTCGCAGGCCCTCCCAGTACTGCCAGATGGTGAAGGCGAAGTTGAGAGCCCAGAGCGGCAGCAACCCCTGCCACACCGGGGTGGTGTTCACGTCGCCGAGCAGCGCGCCGATCCAGAGCACGAAGAAGACGTTCTGGATCGGGCCGACCACCCAGGACATGACGCAGTACATGAGCAGCAGCCGCCGACGCAGCGGGACGGTGTTGTTGAAGGCGAGCGCGACCAGGCCCCACGACCAGCGCTCGCGCTGCTTGACGAAGTCACGGATGGTGGCCGGCGAGGCGCCGTAGCAGCGGCCCGAGAAGAAGGCGCTGCGCCCCGGATACAGCTTGCAGAACGTGAGGGCCATCTGGGCGTCCTCGACGATCGCCTTGGGGCCGAAGTCCCAGCCGATGGTCGCCTCGATCGAGGCGCGGAACAGCAACAGTTCGCCGTGCATCCCGAGCAGCGGCGTGCCGCTGCCGGTCAGGGCCGAGAACCGGCCGATGTCGTCGGACGGGCGTACGGCGTCGGCCAGCCAGGTGAACTTGCTGACCGCGTTCTGCCGCGGATACGTGAGGATGCCCTGTGCGAGGTGCTTGGCGTCCGGCCCGGCAGCGCGCTGCCGCTCGATGAACTGGGCCATCGCCACGGCGGTGTCGAGCGCGGTGCCGGTGTCGTCGTCCATGTGCAGCACCCAGACGTCGTCCAGAGCCTCGCCCTCGGCGATACGCATCTCGTGCGAGTAGTGGTTGGCCCGCGCCTTGAACCGGGTGCCGTTCGGCGTCTGGTACGCCTTCGGCACGACGACGACCCGGATGAACGGGCTGCGTCGCCCCAGGTCGAAGATCCGGTCGTGGGCCTCGCACCCCTCCTCGATGATCACGTCGATGCGCAGGTTCGGGAAACAGGGCGGCAGGCTGGCCACGTAGGAGAGGACGGACCGTTCCAGCGCCGGGTACGTGTCGTGCCGCCCGATCGTCGGAACGATGACCACGAGCTTGTCCCAGCACTGGAAGACGTCGTCGTCGCGATGATCACGGCGGTTGCGACGCAACTGGCTCATGGTCCGGTATATGCCGAAGATGCCGAGCAGATTGGCGAACATCGGCCAGGTCCAGACCACGCTGATGAACCAGGCGAGTGGGCCGATGTCCGGCTCGACGAACCAGAGGGTGACCACGGTGAGGATCGGGAACGTGAGCAGAAAACTGCGCGCGTGCGGCCGCCATTGGGCGTGTCGCTTCGCCATTTCCCGCGCCTGTTCGGCCATTCCCGCGACCTGCTGACCGGTGGCCGGCTCGAATCCCCGGATGCGCGGCAGCAGGTGAGTGTGCGCGCCGTGGATCAGCTGGTGATTGCGCTCCTCAGGCTGCGGCCCGAATTTCTGCGGCCCGAATTTCTGCGGCCCGGATTCTCCCGTTCGGACATGCACTTAACTGGTCCCCGTTCGCGTTGCGGCACTCCCGGGGCACAGACGCGCCCCGGGATGAGCCCGCGAACGGTAGACCGGGTGCTAAACGCAGGACAAGGACGTCACGAACGGCCTTCGTGTTACCCCGACGTTTCGGTAACCTGCTGTTCAGGTCGCGGATAGTTAGGATCCGGACATTGGGTACGGTCAGAAGTCAACCGGATGACCAGCCGTCGGCCGGTATTAACCAATCGTCCTTGGGAATTTCGCTGCACGAATACGCCACAGCCAAATTCCGAAGTACCACCAAACCGGCTTATCCGGATACGTGCTCACCAGCACGCGAACCGCCGCACGACTGCTTTATACGACCAGCTCACACGACTGGATATACGCGACCCGCTCACGTGGTCGCCCCACAGGGGCAGCCCTACGCGATCGGCTTTTCGCGACGAGCTCACGCGACCGCCGCGAAACCTCCGTTCCAGGAGAGCTTCTCGCCGGCGGCCAGGCTGATCTGCAGGAAGGCGAGGGCCTCGAGCTCCCGCGCCCGCTTGAGCGAGCCGGCGTCCACGGCGCGCAGCCCGGCAGCCTCGACGACCCCGGCCACGACGGCCTTGGCGTCCGCGTCGTCGCCCGCGATCAGAACGGCGGTCGTCTCGCTACCGACCGAGCCGGTCGCCAGGGTGCCGGCGAAGTTGGTGTTGAAGGCCTTCACGACCTTGGACTGCGGCAGCGCCACAGCCAGCTCGGCGGCGGCCGACCCGTCGGCCGGGACGGTCAGCGTGTCGAAGGTGGCGAAATCGATCGGGTTGGTGATGTCGATGACGATCTTGCCGGCGAGCTCGGCACCACGAGCACCGGCGATGCCAGCGAGCGCGCTGTGCGGCACGGCCAGAATCACGATGTCCCCGGTGACCGCTTCACCTTCGCTGGAGGTGTTGAGCTGCTGAACGGTGTTGCCACCCTTCGCGACGAGCCCACCGATCGCCTGCCCCATGTTGCCGGTGCCGAGGATGCTGATGTGCGCCATGATGGCCTCCTTTGGTTGTTGCTACAACCATGCCAGAAAGCCTAAGTTGTAGCAACAACCAAAGCCGTGGAACACTTGTGACCGTGGACACCCGATGGCTCGACGCGAATCAGAAGGCCGCCTGGGTACGCCTGGCGGCCGTACTCGAACTGCTGCCCGCCGCCCTGGACTCCCAGTTACGCCGCGACGACCAGCTCACGCACTTCGACTACTTCGTGCTCGCGATGCTCTCCGAGGCACCGAACCGCACGCTGCGCATGACCGCTCTGGCCGAACTGACCACCGCCACCCTGGCCCGCCTCTCCCACGTAGTGCAGCGGCTCGAGACGCGCGGCCTGCTAGAGCGTTTCCCCTGCCCCGAAGACAAACGGGCCACCAACGCACAGCTCACCGAGGCAGGCTGGGAAAAGGTCCGCGACGCGGCTCCCGGCCACGTCGCCACAGTCCGCGAAAACGTGATCGACGCGCTAACCCCCGAACAGGTAACGCAACTGTCCGCTATCGCCGACGCCATCCTGCACCGCCTCGACCCCGAACGCGCCCGCGCGGCGATCTACGAACGCTACGACTGAACAAGCCAAGACTGCGCTCACCAAGACCAGGCGCACCAACACCGACTGGCCAGGACCGCTGAACCCGCCAACGCCGGACTCGCACGGACAGCTCCGCTAAGCCGGCCTCCCTAACACTGGGCCCACTGAAACACTGGGCCCACTGACGCCGGACTCGCTAGGACCGCTGGACCCGCCATCGCTGGACCCGTAATGACCGGGCTCCCTTGCGCTGGACTCCCTTGCACCGTCCAGTCGAACGGTCCTTTTGTGACCTTCGTGACTGTCTGGCCCCGCTGACCACGTCCACGTCACAGCGCGTTGCCGCCGATGCAGGTGTCGGAGCGTTCACCCGCGGCGGGCGAGGTGATTCTCCTTTTCGGCGGGGAATTGCTTTGGTGTTTGGTCAAGTAATTGGTTGAGAGCGGTCCTGAATGGTTTCGGAGGTTGGCATGATCAGCTATTAGCGGGTGGTGTGCGGGTGCGGGATAATCGGTGCATGCGGTACCAGCAGCTTCAGTTTTTTACCCGGCCGGAAACCGTGGCGATGCGTGACCGCACGAAAGCGCGTAACTATTCTGCGGAGAAGGAGGAATTCCGGCGGGATCATGCGCGTCGGCGGCAGTGGGGTCTTGTTCGGCGGCATGCGCAGAAGTTGTGCCGGTCGCACGGGTGTACCGGGACGTGCGCCGAGGTGGGTCTGCATGATTTCGCCGAGGCTGTGCCTCCGCTGATCTGGCCGGACGACGCGATCTACACGCAGCGTCCAGCAGCACCGCCAGCACCGCCAGCACCGTTGGTATCGGGAGCCTCGCCGGCACCGGGAGTGCCGGGAGTGCCGGGAGCATCGGGCCAGTTCGTTGCGGACGGGCGAGACCTGCGGTCAGGCTGCGGACAACGGGGCTGTAGCCCGCTCCCGGCCGGCGAGGCAGCTGCCGCGTGCCGGGCGGGAACCGCAACGCGTATTGAGCCCGTACCCCGGATAGAAACCGCTGCTCACACCGCACCTGCACGCCGGGCCGAGCCCGAGTGTCAGCAGGTCGAATCGGTGCGTCGGGCCGAGCCCGAGCGTCGGCAGGTCGAACCGGCACGCTGGGCCGATGCCGAACGCCGGGCCGATGCCGAACATCGGGCCGATGCCGAACACCGAGCTGGAGCCGCGGTACCGCCCCCCGCCGAAGCCGCCGGGCACATGGGTGGCCCCGGCCAGGATGAGCCCGGTCGCCGCCCGGCGCTCGCCCGGCCGACAACATCGGCCGCCCGCCGCCGCATCCCGGCCGGCCACGTCGACCCCGGCCGA
>DASRYP010000808.1:0-7154 GCA_035687165.1 Actinoplanes sp.
CACGGGCTCAGCCCCAGCTCGTCGAGCGCGCCGGCCGCCTTCGGCAGCAGGTCGGGGTCGAAGAGCGCGATGTTCTCGGCCAGTGTGCCGGACAGGATCTCCGTACGCTGCGGCACGATCGCCGTCCACCGGCGCAGGCCCTCGACCTCCAGATCGTTGAGGTCGACGCCGCCCAGGAAGACGGTGCCGCGCGGCACGTCGACCGCCCGCGTCAGCACCTTGGCCAGCGTGGACTTGCCCGAGCCGGTGCGCCCGATCAACGCGTACGACCGGCCGCGCGCGAAGGCCAGGGTGACGTCCCGCAGCGCGGGTGGCCGGGTGCTGTCGGATTCGCCGTACCGGAAGGTCAGGTCGCGCACGTGCAGGTCGCCGTCGATCGGGGGCACCCCGGCGGTGGGCTCCTGCGGCACGTCTTGCAGGAGCTGCACGCGGCTCCACGCGCCGAGCGCGTTCTGCAGCTCGGGCACCATGCGGGTGACGTGCTCGAGCGTGCCGCCGAAGCCGAGCGCCAGCAGCCACACCGCGGTCAGCCGTGCGCCGTCGATGTGCCCGGCGATCAGGGCCCAGGCACCGACGACGACCAGAGCGGCGATCAGCGTACGGGTGATGGAGCCGGCGCCCATCGTGATGCGCGACGACGAGCGCCACACGAGACGTCCGCGCCGCAGCACCTCGGACGCCCGCCGGGCGTAGAGCCGGAGCACGTAGGGCGCGGCCAGGCTGGTACGCACGTCGTCCTGGCCGTGGATGGATTCCTCCATGACGGCGGCCAGGTCGGACCAGGCCTCCTCCTCGGAGATCCGCAGCGGCGAGAGGCGCTGGACCGGCTTGTTCATGACGGCGTAGAGCAGCAGCGACACGAGCACCATGCCGACACCGGCGGGCCACCACACGAAGAACGCGGTCACGATCGACAGTGTCGCCACGGCGATGGACTGGAGAATCCGCACGCCGCTGCCGCGCAGCTCGGCGCCGACCTGGTAGACGTCGGAGTCGATGCGGTCGAGCAGTTCGCCGACGGGGGTGGTCTCGAGCCGGGGCAGGTCTTGCCCGAACGCCACCCGGTTGAGCCCGCGGCGCACCCGGGCGGCCCAGTCGGCGGTCAGCCGGGCGGCGACCAGCCCGACGCAGACGTCACTGAGCACGGACGCGACGAGCGCGCCGGCCAGCACGGCGAAGAGCGGCATGGATCGGTTGACGAGGACCTGGCCGGCCAACGCCAGCGCACCCGCCGACCCGGCTGCGCCGAGCAGGATGAGAGCTGCCGCGAGGGCCGAGCGGCTCCTCGAGGTGGCCCACAGGTCGCGAAGCAGGCGCATTGATGGTGTCCTCTGATCGGAAAGAAGGCGGTCCACCTATCTTGTTCGGCCGGCCGAAGGTCTTCAACGCAATTACCGCGTGCACCGGCATGGCACCGGTCACCGCCGATCGCCGTGCGAGATCTTCCGGTTGCGGTGCGTGCAACGGCGGTGCGGGTGTGGCTCGGTTTGTGACGTCAGCCCGCACGCAGGGTCAGCAGGGTGATCTCGCTCGGGGCGAAGATGCGGAACGGCGGCCCCCAGAAACCCGTGCCGCGGCTCGTGTAGAGCTGGGTGCGCTCCGAGTGGCGCGACAGCCCCTGAAGCACCGGCTGGTCGAGGCGGACCAGATAGTGGAACGGCCACATCTGGCCGCCGTGGGTGTGGCCCGAGATCTGCAGGTCGACCCCGTGCGCGACCGCCCCCGCGATCTGCGCCGGTTGATGGGCCAGCAGCAGCACCGGCAGCGATGGGTCGGCCCCCTCGAGCGCCGCCTCGTGGTCGGTGTGGTGGCCGGGCACGCCCGAGCCCGCCGCCGTACGGTCGTCGACGCCGGCCACGACCAGCGAGTCGCCGCCGCGTGAGACGACCACATACCGGTTGTGCAGGGCCTCCCAGCCGAGCGAGGCCATGTGTTCCACCCAGCGCTGGGCGCCGCTGAAGTATTCGTGGTTGCCGGTCACGTAGACCCTGGTCATCGACGCCCGGATGTCGCCCAGCGGGGCCGCCTGGCTGCGGCGCTGGGCCACCTCGCCGTCGGCGATGTCGCCGGTGTGCGCGACCAGGTCGGGGTCGAGCGCGTTGACCACCTCGGTGACCCGGCGCGACCAGCGGGACCGCTCGATCGGCCCGTAGTGCGTGTCGGTCAGCAGCACCAGCCGCAGCCCGTCGAGCCCCGCGCCGAGCCGGGGCACGACGACGTCGACCCGGCGGACCCGGGGAACCCGCCGGGCCTCCCCGAACCCCCACAGCAGCAGGACCAGCGTGACGACGACCACGACGGCCGTGGCGACCCGGGACCGGGTCGGGTCGTCGACGCCGAAGGCCCACAGCACCAGGCTGAGGATCTGCCCGGCGACGGACCAGACGAACAGCTGCCAGACGACGCCCAGCATGGTGTCGGCGATGATGGACGGGCCGTCGCGGTGGTGCCGGCTGTGGCCCAGGAACATCAAGAACGGGAACGCCACCAGGGCGACCGCGAAGGCGATCGTGCCGGCGACGAAGACCCCGGTGGGCCAGTCGTTGCCCGCGGCGATCAACGTCCACCAGGGCACGCCGAACAGCAGCAGCAACACCACGACCAGGATCGCCGCGAATCGGATCGCGCGGCTCGGCCGGCGGCGGCGCGGTGGGGTCTCGACTGCTTCTCCTACGGACACGCATTGAACTATGACACCTCAGGCGGGTGGCGTGCCGACCCGGTGGATGTACTCGGACTGGACGAGCCGAGGGGGCTGGACCGTCCACGACGACTTCGCCTACGGCACCACGGCCGGGGCTTCGTATGCCGGTTCCGGTTACCCGGATAGTCCCAGCCCGAGACGCAGGCCGGCCACGCCCGCGGGGGAGTGCGGCCGCTTCGTCGCCCGGGACAGGTCATCCCGTACGTCGGAGGGTAGTTCGTCGCCGAGCGTGCGCAACCGGGGGTAGAGGTCGAGCACGTCCCGCTGCGTCAGCGCCCCCACCCCGATGAGCAGGCCGTTGATCGCCCCCGGCGTCCGCACCAGCTCGGCGCAGAGCTCGCGGCGCCACCGCGGGTCGTCGACGCGGGCGGCGAACTCGCGGGCGATCCGGTTGCCGGCCGGCGACGGCTCCGGGCGGACGGCGTGCCGCCCGGCGCGCGCGGGCACCGGGGCCAGGCGGCAGGCGATGCCGAGCAGGCGGGCCAGCTCCGGCACGGTGAGCACGTCCAGCCCGGTCGCGCAGGTCTCGCAGAGGCGGTAGTAGGTGGCCGCGTGCACGAGGGTGGCCGGGCGCGGGCAGTCGCCCAGCGGCCCGCAGAGCCGGTCCAGGATGATCTCGGCGAGGGTGCCCTCGTGGTCGAAGCGGCCGACCCCGAAGTAGGCCGCCGGGGCGTTCCGAAATCGGGTCAGCGCGGTCCGAGCGCTGGTGTAATGGTCGGAAACCACGCTGATGCGAGGAAGCCCGCCGTCAGCCTGCAAATGGATCAATCGAAACATATCCGACCCCCGGATGGAAAGGACCGTCGTCCATCGGAGGTACGGGCGCGGGGGCGTGACGGTTCACTCGTCCCGGCCGCCGGTGAAGAAAATGTTACGAACCCGGGACAGCCGGAAGAAGTCGAAGGTCACCGCGTGCAGCGCGTAGATCGCCGCCGAGAGGATCACGAACATCGCCGCGAGGACGACGGTGACCGCCGGATCCAGGGCTCGCCAGGCGACCGGTACCAACGTTGCCCCTAGCACGACGGCCGCCTGGCAAGTAGCCTCCGCGCAGCGCCGGGGATCGAATGTCATAGCCTTCACCCTTCCGGGTGGTGCTCCCTGCGCGCCTCTGCCCGGAGCGGGACCTGGTCTACGACTTTCGGCAGAGGGACAAAACCGCGAAACCCGCAACCCGCGCAATGGTTCCACCTAGCGTGGAACCTCAGACCACGAGGCGTACGAGGACGACAGCGTGACCGTGACGACGAGGCCGGACTGGACCACGCTCCCGGCGCTCATGTACCACTCCGTCTCCGCCGTCGGCGGCCCGATGCGCGAGCTCGCCGTGCCTCCTGACCTGCTCCGGGAGCAGTTGCGGGCGCTCACCGCCGCGGGCTACCGCCTGGTCGGCCTCACCGAGGCGCTCGACCTGCTGGCCGCCGGCAGCACCGACCGGCTGCTCGCGGTCACGTTCGACGACGGCTACCGGGACTTCCTCACCGAGGGCGTGCCGGTGCTCCAGGAGACCGGCACGAAGGCCACCCTCTACGCCTCGGTGGGCCACCTGGGTGAGACGGCGGACTGGCTCGGCCGGTGGGCACCCGACTTCGGGCCGATGCTGACCTGGGACGAGCTGGGCGAGGTGGCCGCGGCGGGGGTCGAGATCGGCAACCACAGCCTGATCCACCACCCGCTCGACGTGCTGCCGCCCGCACAGCTGCGCGACGAGATCACCCGCAGTCACGACGAGCTCGAACAACGGCTGCAGATCAACGTACGGTCGTTCGCCTATCCACACGGGTACAACAGCCGTCGGGTCCGTGACATAGTGGCCGCCACCGGACACGAGAACGCCACCGAGGTCGGCCGTCGGCTGCACACGCCGGAGGACAAGCAGCTCGCCGTCCCGCGTCTGCAGCCCACCCCCGACCACAGCGGCGCCGACCTGGTCGAGCTCGTCCAGCACGGCGAGGCCGGGCTGATCCCCAAGGTCAAGCAGATCGCGCAGCCCGGCTGGCGCGTGGTCCGCAAGGTCGCCCGGACGTTCGGAAGGAACCTGACGTGAGGCGCCGGAGTCTGCTGGGTCTGAGCGCACTCGCCGCCGCCGTGCCGCTCACCGGCTGCAAGACGTACCGCTCCGACGACGTACCACCGCCGGTGGTCTCGCACTCGCCGCCCGCACCGGGTGCTGTGGTCGGCGTTACGCCCGTGGTCACCAAGGGTGGTGGGCCCGTCCCGTTCGTGCACGGCGCGGTCATGCTCGGGGCGTACACCGATCTCAAGGGTCTCGGCCCGAGTGCGGGGATCGACCTGCGCCGCCGCCAGCTCGGGCGCCCGGAGCGCATCGTGCACCGGTACTACTCCTGGGACGACCAGCTTCCGATCTCCCTGCCGTACGTGTCCTCGAAGAGCACGCTGATGATCTCATGGCGCGGACCGGCCTACAAAGACATCAACGGCGGCGCCGCGGACAAGCTGATCGCCCGCGCGGCCCGCCGCCTGGCTCAGCGCAAGAAGCCCACCCTGCTGCGCTGGGCCTGGGACATGAACCGCGCCTTCTACAAATGGGGCGGACCGGACAACAATCGCGACACGGCGGGCTACATCAAGGCGTACCGGCGGATCCACGGCATCTTCGCCGACGAGGGCGCGGAGAACGTCTCCTGGGTCTGGAGCCCGAACTGGAACTCGCGCCCCGACGAGGACTGGAACGCCTTCACGAACTACTATCCGGGTGATGAGTACGTCGACTGGGCCGGCGTGTCCGGCTACGCCCAGGCACAGGCCCCGGGCGACCTGTTCGACGCGTTCTACGAGACCTACGCGACCCGCAAACCCATCATGATCACCGAAGTGTCGGCGGTGGACCGGGGCAGCGCGACCAAACCCGAGTGGATCGACTCGTTCCGCGAGTGGGTCAAGGAACACCCGGCGATCGGCGCCGCGATCTGGTTCGACACCGACACGCACCCGGGCTCGCAGGAGAAGTGGCGGATCGACTCGACGCCCGCCGCCCTGGCGGCCTACAAGGCGATGTCGAACGACCCGGTCTTCACCGGGTGACCACAGGAGCACATCGGATGGTGCCGGCCACCCACCGCGCGCCGTCCGGTCCCCGCCGCCGATGGCTGGGCCTGGTCATCGTGCTGCTGGTCGGCGGCACCGCGGCCGCCGGCTACCGGGCCTACTTCTACGAAGGCGTGCCCGACGTGGCGGCCGCCGGCGCCGGCTACTGGGTCTCCACGCACGGCTCGGACGACGCCGACGGCAGCCCCGAGAAGCCTTGGAAGACGATCGCGCACGCGGTCGAAGTCGCGCCGGCCAAGTCGAAGATCTTCGTGCGGGCAGGCACCTACGCCCCGTTCACGGTCTCGCGGCCGAACCTGAGCGTGAGCAGCGCGCCGGGCGAGGAAGCGACCGTCGAGGGCGTGGCCGGGGTGCGCGACGGGGTGCTGATCGCGGCCACCGGCACGACGATCGCCGACCTGACCGTACGAGGATGCGTGCCCAAGCCGAACGCCGACGTGAACATCACCGGCGACCACGGCAGCGGCATCCGGGTGCACAAAACCAGCAAAGTGACGATCCGGGGCGTGACCGTGCGCGACAGCCACGGCGACAACGCGACGGGCAAACCGGTGGGCTGCTACGGCATTCTGGTGACCGAGTCCCAGGACGTACGGGTGACCGGCTCCGACGTCTTCCACAACGGCGCGGGCATCTCGATCAGCCGGGGCGGGCGAGGGGTGCTGGTCGACGGCAACGACGTGCACGACCAGGACCGGATCATCCAGAACACCGATCAGGGCAGCGACGACTTCGGCGGGTACGGGTTGTCGGCGACGTTCATCACGGCGAAGCCGGGGCCGGTGTTCCGCGACAACACAGTGCGCCGCAACTACGGGCCGTCGCAGGACTACGGGGTGGACGGCGGCGGGATCGAGATCTACGACGCGGCTAACACGACGATCACGGGGAACACGTTCGAGACCAACGACGGCGTGCTGGAGACAGGGACGGCCGACGGCGGAGGGTGCGCCAACAATGTCTTCACGGGCAACAAGGCGATCGGCGGGACCGGGCCGGAGGGGTTCGAGAACGACACGGGGCTGGTGCTGCGCTGCGCGGTGGGGTTGACGATCAGCGGCAACACCTTCAGCGACCTGTCGAAGTTCACCTTCCTGCTGGCCACGGGGAGCGAGTTCGCGGGCAGCATCGAAGGGGTGCGGATCACCGGCAACACGGTGACCCGCGCCGACAACGCGGCTGTGTACCGGCTGCAGATCGACGGCGGGGCGGCACCGAACATGGTGATCGACAAGAACGACTACCAGACCGGGGACAACAACTTCGGCATCCTCAACGGAAGCTTCACCGAGGCGTCGGTCACCTATGACCAGTGGGTGGCTCGCACGGGGTTCGACAAGACGTCGACGCTCAAGCGCTGAAACGTTTGTCGCGCTGGGCT
>DASRYP010000809.1:0-4251 GCA_035687165.1 Actinoplanes sp.
TGGCTCCCGCAGATCGCCCACGAGCCCCCGCAGGCGCCGACCGCGCCGCACGACCGCGAACTGGCCGGGGTGTCCTGACCGATTCCGCGACGAGGGGTCCCGGCCGCGGCCGGGACCCTGCGCTGTTCCCGGAACCCTCTCACCGTTCAGTTTTGATTACTTCAAGTGACAACCGACATCCCGGCTGGGTCCTGGTTCTCAGAACACGGAGAGTTACCCGGGCATTCACTTGATTCAGGCTCGAACCGGCGGTGACCGGGGCGAACGTGGCGGCGTCCACCCCGGCCGGTCCTGGAGAAGCCCCGGCTTGTCGCCGAAATGTCCACTGTAGGCGACGATCTTGATAATCGCCCCCTGAGCGCTAAGATATGGGTGCGTCGGGTGATCTGTGCCACAAATGTGGTCATTTTGCTGCCCGTCGCAGCGCCGCGCCGACCGACCGTTCGCAGGTCACCCTGCAGGCATTCCGGCCGCGCGGCTCGGTGGACCGAAAGGGGAACGGTTACCTATCGGCCCGCGCGGAACATAACCTTGAGTGGTACCTTTCGGCGTCGACTTGACGGGCCGCTACGGCCCGGAGATATGTCGCGCGCCCGAGCGAACCGAGATGGCGGCGCACCAGCAGCCGGCGATGGATGAGGGAATGCATCACGCCAACTATCACTACGGCCACGCCCACCTGTTGGCCCGTTATTGCGACCTGTCCGACCCGCTCCACCCGCCCCGGCTCCAGGGATACCTGCAGCACGGCTGGAACATGGGGGACGGCCTAGCCCCGGGTACGCCTTTCGTGGATGGCAGCCGCATCTTCGTCTGGTCCGAGGAGACCCGGCGTCGTTCCTGGTCCCAGGGCCGCCGCGACGTCGTCGTGGTCGGCGCCCCGTTCTCCTACCTGCTGGCGATGGAGCCCGAGCCGGCCGACGCGCCGGAGCCCGAGGGCACCATCTTCTACCCGTTCCACGGGTGGGAGGGTCAGCAGATCAGCGGTGACCACCAGAAGCTGATCGACGAGGTCAAGGCGGTCGAGACCGGCCCGGTCACGGCCTGCCTGTATTGGAACGAGTTCCGGCTGAAGAGCGTCCGGAAGATTTACGAGGATGCCGGTTTCCGAGTGATCTGTCACGGTTACCGAGGTTTCTGGTGGCGTGACCACAACCGGGAATTCCTCGTCGGCCAGCTCAAGGAGCTGCGACGTCACCGGCGAGTAGTGTCAAACCGGCTGTGCAGCGCCGTCTGGTACGGCGCTCTGGCCGGCCGGGAGGTAGCCGTCTACGGCGACCCGATGGTCCTTGACAACGCTGACCCCACCTTCGGCGGCGAGCCTCGACTGCGCCGGCAGTGGCCTGAGCTTTATGGGCACCAGACCGATTCCGCGGCCACCCATGCGCTGGCTCGCCAGCAGCTCGGCGCCGACGAGTTGGCCCATCCCGACGAACTGCGCGCCTTGCTGGGCTGGCCCGCTTCCACAGAGAGGGTGAAGTGATGTCGGAGCGCTCCGCTGCCCTGCTTCCCAACCAGGGCACGGACTTCGCCGCCGCGCTCTCCGCGCCGCCGGTCAACAATCTGCGGCGCATCGGCGGCGAGATGTTCGCCTGGAGCGACCGCGACCCGCGGCGCAGTTCCGCGCTGCCGCGCGGCGCCGTGCTTCGTCACCTGCTCGGCCGGTACGCCGGTCCGGGCCGCACGGTGCTGGTCGCCGGCCCGCACGCCGACGAGGTCGTCGTCGCTCTGGCCGACAGCGGCGCCTCGGTGTCCTGGCTGCTCCGCTCGCTGATCGACGCCGAGGAAGCGGCCCGCAACCACTCGCGGGTCACCGTCCTGGCCGGGGCCGCCGTCAAGCTCGACGCCGCCGAGAAATTCGACGTCGTGGTCGCGGCCGACGGGGTCGAGCGGCTGAACTCCGCCGAGGGCGAGCAGATGTCCGCGGCTCAGCTCCTCGACCGGCTCGCCGAGGCTGTCCAGCCCGAGGGCGTTCTGCTCCTCGTGCACGACAACCGCCTCGGCGTGCACCACACCGTGCGCCTGGAGCCCGGCGCCCGTGAGCGTCTCGACTCGAACTGGAACTCGTCCGAGGACGAGAACGACACGCAGCGTCCGGCCTCGCAGCAGCAGCTCGCGGCCCGGCTCGCCGAGTCGGGGCTGACGGTCGGTGCGTCGTACGCGGCGTTCCCCGACCCCGCAGCCCTGACCGTGCTGGTCGGCGAGGGGCTGCTGGGCGAGGTCTCCTCCCCGCTGCGCCCCCGGCTCGGCACGGCGCTGTCCCAGGCGTTCGCCGCGGGTTTCCGTAGTCGCCCGGTGCTCAGCGACCCCCGTCGCCTGGTCAACCGCGCACTGCGAGCCGGCGCGGAGGACACGGTGGCTCCGGCCTGGCTGGTCATCGCCCACGGCGCCGGCGCCGCGCCCGTGATCGACCGCCACGAGCTGCTGATCGGCGACGCCCGCGGCACCTTCGCGTACGAGGTCTCCTCCTCGGCCCACGAGGTCCGCACGACGGTCCTCGAGCCGTTGGCCGAGCCGATCGAGCGGTCCGGCCTGCGCCGGATCAGCGAGCCGAAGGCGCCCGGCGCCGACGTCGGCTACGTCCTCGAGGAGCGCCTGCTGCACCTTGCGGCGGCCAACGACCTGCGCCAGATGCGGCTCGAGCTGGCCCAGTTCGACACCTGGCTGCGTACTCAGGCCCAGGACGGCCTGCTCGCCGGCCCGGTCGCGCTGGCCGGCCTGGCCGACGTCTTCATCACCGAACAGGGCCCGATCCTGCTGCCCACCCGCTGGGAGCCGATCGAGCCCGTGTCGTTCGAGATTGCCGAGGCTCGCGCGGTCTGGCAATTCGCGGTCCAGCTCCTCACCTCGGGCCAGCCGCACCCGTGGCCGATCGCGTCGAACGCGCTCGACCTGACCGCCGTCATGCTCGGCATGGTGGGTCAGGGCGTCGGCGCCGACCAGGTGCGCGCGGCGGTCGAGCTGCACGTGCGGCTCGAGGGGGCCGAATTCGAGCTGAGCCTGGCCGAGCAGCACGACCGGCGGCTTCAGCTGCTGGCCGTCTCGCCCGGCACGGCCTCGGTCGACCTCCCCGGCTTCCGGGAACTCACCGAAGCGCTCTGGCGTCAGCGGTACGAGGCGAGCCACCTGCTGGCGCAGATGGACTGGACCGAGCAGATGATCAAGTCGCGTGACCTCGCGGTCAGCAAGATGGACTGGGAGGTCCAGTTCTACAAGAAGACCTGGGCCGGCCGCTTCCTCTGGGTCTCGCGCAGCGCCTACCGGGTGCTGATGCGTGACGGCCGCAAGTTCGTGCGCGGCCGCCGGGCCCGCAAGGCCGAGGGGTCAGTCGCGGTGCGCTGAGTCTGGGAAAACCGAAGGGGGGCCGACCGGCCCCCCTTCGGCTATCTCCGGGTCAGATGAGATCCCAGGTCAGCGGGGTGCCCTTGGCGGCGTCCGCGGTAAAGGTGCGGCCGAGGACCAGCCCGATGGCGTCGGGCTCGAGCCCGCCGGTGGGCCGGATCGACCGGACGTTCTCGGGAGTGAGCTGGTCGCCCGCCTTGACGTCGGCCACCACGTAGAGCGAGCGGCGGAACCGCAGCCCCTCCTTCTCGGCCTCGGTCGGACCGATGTGCGTGGTGCCCAGCGCCTGCCAGGCCCGCTCCGACTCGATGCGCAGAGCCGTGAGCTCGGCCGGCTCGAGCGAGAACGCCGAGTCGACGCCGCCGTCCGCGCGGTCCAGCGTGACGTGCTTCTCGATCAGGCAGGCGCCGAACGCGACGGAGGCGATCGGGACCCCGATGCCGTGCGTGTGGTCGCTGAGGCCGATCGGCAGCTCGAGCATCTGGGCCAGTACCGGGATGCGCCGCAGGTTGGTGAATTCCGGCGGGGCCGGGTATGACGCCGTGCAGCTCAGCACCGTGATGTCGGTAGCGCCGACGCCCTGGGCGGCCTCGACCGCGGCGGCGATCTCCCGCACCGAGGCCATGCCGGTGGAGATGATGATCGGCTTGCCGGTGCTCGCGGCCAGGCGGATCAGCGGCAGGTCGGTGATCTCTGAAGAGGCGATCTTGTAGAGCGACGCGTCGAGCTTCTCGAGCAGTTCGACGGCGGTGCGGTCGAACGGGCTGGAGAACGGTGTGATGCCCCGCTCGCGAGCCCGGTCGAAGATCGGCTGGTGCCAGTCCCACGGGGTGTGCGCGCGCTCGTAGAGGTCGTACAGGTACGCCTCGGACCACAGCTCGTGGCCCTTCGAGATTTGGAAGCGCGGGT
>DASRYP010000810.1:0-12026 GCA_035687165.1 Actinoplanes sp.
CAGGACGAGGGTTACCTGCTGATGGCCGGCGAGGACCGGCAGCACGTGCTGCACCACCTGCTCTGCGCGGCGTGGGACGGCAAGGTGATCGTCGGCGGGGCCGACTCCGACCCCGACCACATCACCGTCGAGATCGGCAGCCGGGAGGCCGTCGTGATGCGGCTCGACCTGAAACCGCTCGGCCAGCTCTCCTCCTGGGCGAGCGTGCTGCAGGCGTACGAGCAATGGATCCTGACCGACGACGACATGAGCCGGCGCAGTCTCGCCGCCCGGCTGATGTCGCAGAGCCCGCAGGACGCCGACCGCTCGCCGGCGCCGCCCGCGCCGGTCTTCCGCACCATCGTCGAGCTGGCCGACCAGGAGAGCAAGAACATCGAGGAGGCCGGCAAGAGCCGGGTGCTCAGCCGAGACCCGCAGCTGGCCGTCTTCCGCGAGTTCTGGCAGCAGATCCTGCCCGCGGCGCTGAACCAGCAGGTGGGCACCACCCGTAAGAGCCTGCTCGACCTGCTCGAGCAGGTCGACGTCACTCGCAACCTGGGGCGGTGACCGTGGCGACGGTAGTGGATCTGCGCGGCTCGCACGCCAAGGTGGCGCCCGAGCCGACCGGCCAGGTGATCGTCCTGGACGATGCCACCTCCCTGGTGAGCCACGCCGAGCTCTACCTGTCGCTGCTCGGCGATCCGGGCGTCGACCAGGTCATCTGCGTCGCGATCGGGGAGGCGCACCAGGACAACCCGCTCGACGGCGTCGCCCTGACCGTGCCGCCCGCCCTGCGCGACGAGGCCGTGCTCTGGGTCGGGGACGTGAACGGGCTGGACTGGGCACCGGGCACGGCTCCCCGGCGACGTACGCGCCCCACCGACACGGTCAGCGAGCTGATCACCGTCCTCGATGTGGCGAAGGTCTTCACGTGGGTGTGGCAGGCGGCCCGCGAGATGCCGGGCGGTGCGGCCAGCCCGGGCATCCTGCTCGCGTTCGGCCCGGTCGACCCGGTCGCGTTGGCCGACGCGGGCGCCACGGCCGTCCGCTCGCTCTGCACGCCGAACCAGCCCGCCTCGCGGGCCTTGCAGGAGACGGCGATCCGGCTCGACGCCGAGCACGACCCGCAACGGGTGTCGTTCCACGATCCGCTCGACCGGGCCGCCACCGAGGCCCGCAAGCGCCTGCTCCGCGTCGGCGATCTGGTCACCAGGCTTGCCGGCTGGTACGACCCGGCCGAGCAACTGCGTGCCGCGGACGCGCTCAGCACCGAGCTCACCCGGGCCGGCCAGGCGGCCGAGAACTACCGGCGTCTCGTGGCTGAACTGCTCAACCGGATGCACGGCCACCTGCAGAACCGCCTGCCCCCCGCGGAGCAGGTGCGGGAGCTCGGTGCGCCGGAGCCGGTCCCGGCCCGCGGGGCCGAGGTCGCCGCCGGTCTGCGGGAGCTGGTCGACGCGCGCCTCGACGCGGGCGTCGCGTTGCCTACCCTGGCCGAGGAGTTGCGCACCACCGCGGCGTACACGAAGCCGCAGGGTGTCGGCAGCGCGCTCAACCAGCTCCGCCGCATCGACCCGCTCCGCCTGGAACTGGTGCCCTTCCCGCGGTGGCCCCTCCCGCCGGCCGTGCTGCCCCTGATCCTGCTCACCTGTTTCGCCACGGTGTTCCTGCCCGGTCCGCGGAGCGACGGGCTGGCCCTGGGCGCCCTGCTCGCCGTCGTCTGGTTCGGCGCGGGCTGGCTGCTGCTGGCGGCCCGCCCGGAGACGTCGGGGCGGCACGGCTTCGGCTCCTCACTCGGCCCCGCCGCTGGCACGTACGGACTCGCCGGTGTCCTCGGGGTCGTGGCGGGAGCGGCGGCGGTCGAGTTCTTCCCCGACGCCGTCCAGGTCCCGTACCCGGTGGTGCTCTTCGCCGGTCTCGCGGTGCTCGCGGTCGTCGCGGCCGCGGTCTCCTGGCGCGGCGCGGTCCGCCGATGGCGTGACCGGCTCTCGCTCACCCACGTGAACACCGTCGTCGAGTCGCTCGCCGAGATGGCCACCCGGGCGACGCTCGTCGAGTGGATGCCGATGCCGCGCCGCCGGCTGGTCGCCGCCGCGGCCACCGCTGCCGCGACCGAGACCGAGGTGATGAAGGAGGGGCTGGGCGAGGTCGGCGACGGCCTGTTCACCCACCTTCCCGAGTACGGCGTCCGGCCCGCCCCGGGATCCGCGGCGCAGCCCACGCCGCCGGAGCTGCTCGCCATCATCCGCGGTGATCTGGTGCGGCTCTGCCACGAGACGCTTGATCCGCTCTGGGCGACTGTCGAGACCGGCAGCCTCTCCGAGATCCGTGACCACGATCGCCTCAAACACCTGGTGGCCGAGTACGATGCGGGTCTCACCGCCAGAGGGCTGATGTGGACGCCCGACGGCGCCGGCTCCGCGTCCCGCACGGCGCTGATGGAGCGGGTACTGGCCGGGGTGCCCGACGTACGGCAGACCCTGCGGATCACCGCGGCGGACGAGATGCGGCAGCTCAGCGACAGCCGGCAGCTCAGCTACCTCAGCGGCTCGGCCCCGCCCGCGTTCGTCCGGTTCGGTCCGGAGCAGCTGCGCCGGGTCCTGGCCGACCGCTCGCTGCTGGACGACCCGGGGGTGCTGTGGACCGATGACAGCGAGTTGATCGGGGCGCTGCGGCTCGTACCCCTGCGGGCCGAGTCGGTCCGGCGTGGATGGGGTGAGTTCTAGGTATGGCGGAGACGATGACGGTCCGGATCCGGGACATCTGGGGGCAGCCGCGCGAGGTCGAGCTCACCGACACCGGCGAGTTCACCACGCCCGGCTCGATCCTGGAGCAGCGGCTCGTGCAGACGGCGAAGCCCGCGATGCTCATCCGTAAGTACGTGAGCCGGATCGCCGGGCAGCGCAACCCGCGCCTCTACGAACTGCTCGACCACGAGATCCGGGCGGGCACGCGACTGGGTCAGGTGTACGGCGGGGTGTGCCCCCCGGAGCTGCCGACCCTGGTCGGGTACGACATGGACGCCGAGGAGCCGTTCGCGCTGCTGCTGCCGTACGAGGGCGAACCGGTCGTGAACCACCTGAGCCGGCTGCAGAGTGACGACGCGCTGCGCCGGACGTTCCAGGCGAGCCTGATCCGCGGGCTGCACCGGGCCGGACGGGCCGGGGTCGTGCACGGGGCCGTGCTGCCGCGCCACGTCCGCTGGGACGGTGCACGAGTCCAGCTGGTCGACTTCGAGACGGCCCGGTGCGCCGACCTCCGCCGGCCCGGCGGCGCCGCCTCGCCCCGGCTGGACGTCCGCGAGGACCTCGCCGGCGCCGGCATGATCATCAGGCACCTCACGATCGGGACGTCGGCGATCGGGTCCCTGGCCGACCACGCCCGCGACCCGGAATCGCTGCGGGCCCTCCTCGAGGGTGTCTTCGCCCCGGTGGACCAGCGGCCGCACGCCGTGGAGCTGCTTCGCCGGATGGGGGCGGACGCGTCCCTGCCCGAGACGACCGACCCGGAACGGGACCTGCACGCGGGATGGGCGCTCTTCGACTCCACGACCGCCCCCAGAACCGGGCCGCCGCCCCCGCCGACCGGGAGCGCCCGCAAGTTCAGCCGGTGGCTCGGCCTGCTGATGCTCGCGACGTTGACGTTCCGAGGGGGACCGCGCCGATGACGCCACCGATTCAGCCGATCATGGTGCGCTGCCCCACCTGCGCCGACGAGTTCCTGTGGCAGGGCAACGACCCCGTCTTCCGCTACGACGAGGCGATCTCGGACTATGACCCGATCGATCTCAGCCGGATGTCGGAGTCGCGGGTCGCCACCGCGCTGCGCGAGGGCTACCGCAAATGTCCCAACCCGTCCGGCGACGCGACCGAGCACTACCTGCCGGCGACCTACTGGACCTATCCGGACCCGTTGGTGATCGGGCTCGTGGGTGCCCCCGCCGCGGGCAAGACCCACCTGCTCACGGCCATGATCTGGGCGGCTTACCAGCACGCCCTGAAGCCGTACGGGATCGAGACGTCGGCGCTGGACTTCCACCGGCACCACGAGTTCGAGCGCCTCTACATGCGGCCTTTCCAGGACGGTGGCGAGCTGGCGGGTACCCGCACCAACGTCTCGGAGGCGGTGGACATCCTCCTCATGCGCGGGCCGGGCGGGACCCGTCCGGTGACGTTCTTCGACGTCGCGGGGGAAGACCTCGAGAGGTCGTCGGCGAACCGGGCGACGCGCTTCCTGGCCAGCGCGAACGCCGTGATCTTCGTACACGGCCTGGAGGATCCGCCGGAGGAGGGCCGGCCGGCCGCCTCGAACACCGCCTGGTCGTTCGAGCTGGCCGTGGAGCGTCTGCGCGGCATGCCCGGTGGCGTCGACCGGATCCCGGCCGTGCTCGCCGTGACCAAGGCCGACCGCAAGCGGTACGTGCCGCCGGTCGACCGATGGTTGCGCGCCGCCCCGCACGGCCTCGACGCCGGACTCATCCGGGACCAGACCCGGGATGTGTACGCCTACCTGCACCACGCCGGTCAGACCGGGGCACTGCGGCCGTTCGAGGCGTTCCGCCGGTGCACGATGCACTTCGTCTCGGCCAGCGGCAAGGACTCGGTGGCGGTCGACCCGGGCGCCGACCGTACCGAACGGCACTTTCCCCGGGGGATCTCGCCGATGCACGTCCTGGAACCGCTCGTCGCCATCCTCGCGATGACCGGCATGCTGGACGGCCCCGAGGCGCGGAAGGTCGGCCGGTGATGACCGATCTGCGCATCGACCAGGCCTTCTTCGGCTGGTCGCCGGAGGACCAGCAGCTCACGATGCTGTCCAGCTCCTTCAGCACGCCCGCAGAGGCACAATACTGGCTGCATCAGCTCCAGGCCCACATCCGTCTCGAACCCGTGCCGGACACGGTGCTGCCGGTCGAGGCGTTCTCCTACTTCAAGTTCGACGGGTACGCCGCCATCCTGCGCCGGGTCGGGGTCGGCGCGTCGGCCGGGCGCAACAACTCGCACGCGTTGATCGCCAAGGCGAACCTACTCAGCGCTCCGGTCGCGCTCGGCCTGGCGAAGTGGCGCGGGTGGCAGGAGAACGTGCCGAACTCCGCGTTCATGACCTCGATGTCCTACGAGGAGATCGAGAACGCGGCGCGGATCGCCGCCGGGCACCTCAAGCAGGTCCCGCGGTGCGAGCGGGTGGTCACGCTCGCGCTGGCCAAGTTCCTCGAGGACCCGGGCCGGCCGCTGAGCATCATCGGCTGTCACGACGAGGACCGCCTGACCGTGGTCTGGGCGCTCCGCGAGCTGGCCGAGAAATATGTGCAGCCGGCGCTCGCGACGACGCCGGACTGGTCGTTCTCGACGTACGAGGACCGTCACGACGTCAGTGTCGAAGGCCTGCCCGCGATCGTGTTCCTGCCGGCCCGGCCGCACGTGGGGGCGGTCAAGCGGGCCGTGCTCGACCTGGACCGGCGCGACGTCCGGTCCGACGACTTCGCCCGGGCCGCCGCCTTCGTCGGCGAGCTCCTGGGCAAGGTCCCCGCGGCTGTGTCCGCGCCGGTGGCTGTGTCCGTGCCGACGCCGGCCGTCGAGCAGAAACCCCCGGTCGACGAGCCGCAGCCGGTCCCCGTCCCGAACCGGAGAGCCACGCAACCGGCCCAAGCACCGTCCAACGGGGCCCGGGACGCCGTCGCGATCCTGTACGAGACGCGGAACCTGGGCGACTTCATCCGCCAGCTGCGCCGCCTGCAGCAGCATGCGACACCCGCGGGCCGCCTCGCCCTGCGAGCCGCTTTCGACGTCCAGGCGATGGACCGGGCCGCCCGGGTCGTCGAGGTCGACATCCGGCGCGAATTGCTCGGCGGGCTGCTCGCGATCAACTACGGCGACGACTTCGAGGACCTCGACGACCCCCAGGTCGAGAAGCATGCCGCCACGCTGCTGCGGGAGACACAGTTCAAGCAACTCGCCATGTTGATCGGCGACGAGGAGAACCAGCGGCGCGAACCGATCCGCCGGGCGATCCTGGCCCGGTTCTCCGCCGACCGGGACGAGCCTTCGGAAAACCTCGGGCGCCTGCCGCGCTGGCTGCGCAGCAGAGGGCTGCGGCGCTACCTGCCGTGGATCGCCCTGGCCGGGGTGCTCGCCGTCCTCGGCCTGGTCTTCCTCGGCGGCTACCTGGTCGGCCGCCCAGGTCCCGGGTCGCCGACCGCCGGGTCGTCGGCCGGAGCGGTCACCAACCCCCCGGTCACCACCCAGCCGGTCGGGTCCGCGCCGGTGGTGGCCACCGTCCAGTTCCGCACCACGCCCGACCAGCAGGTCTTCCTCTTCACCCAGGACGCCGACGGGCTTCGTGCCGCCGGCCGGTGCACCGACTCCGAAGGCGCCGGCGTGTGGCGCTGCCCGACCCCGGCTCTGCTGGTCGGCGGTCCGGTCGGCCTGATCGCCTACGCGGTCCCGCAGGACCAGCTCGACGACCTCACGAACAAGGCGAGACGTTACGAGCGGGTCCAGCGGGACGCCCGGTGGGGCGACGCCCTAACGGTCGGCTGACGGGCGGTCCGGATAGAGGCGGCGGAACAGCGCCTGCAGATCGACGACCGCCACGGGCCCCGCATCTCGCGAGCCGCCTTCAGGTGGGCCGCCCAGTCCGGCGTCACGGGAGCCGCCGGGTCGGGCCGAGGGAGAATCGCCGGGATTGACGACGCTGTCCACGACGGTGGCGGCGGTCTCGGCGCGGGTACGTTCCTCGGCCTGGGCCACCTTGGCGTCGGTCGCCTCCTTGCCCTGCTGCTGAGCGTCACCCCGCGCGGTCTCCGCGTCCTGCTTCGCGTCGGCGGCCGTCTTCTCGGCCGCGGCGACGGCGGAGCGGCTGACCTCACGGCCGAAGAGCCAGCCGACCGCCGTGAAGAGCAGCGCCTCGACGCCGCTGAAGACGAAGATCCGACGTTGCCAGACGATGTCGGGGCCTTCGCCGGCCGACGCGATCAGATACCAGGCGAGGAGGCTGAAGATGAGCAGCAGCAGGATCGTGACGATGATCTGCCAGTGCTCCTTGAGGGCGCTGACAGCCTCCGTCGCTGCGGGCGTGCTGTTGTCGGTCAAGTCGCTGTCCTTTTGATTCGGCGGGACGTGGGGATCCGGCCGGCCGGGGGAAGGTCCTCGGCCGCCTGCTCAGGGGTGGCCTGAGCAAAGGTGGTCTGCTCAGGGGTGGCTTGCAGGAACCAGATCCGGTCGGTGGCGTCGCGGGCGACGATCCGGCCGTCCGGGCTGGCCGCGACGGCGTGGAACGGCAGCCGCCCGGCGACGATGCCGAGCAGGGCACCGGTGCCGGTGTTCCACAGGCGCAGCGTGCCGTCGGCCGAGCAGCTGACCAGGCCCGGTCCGCTCATCGCGATCTCGACCGCGCCGTCGTGGCGCCCCAGCCGGACCGGGGGTGCCGAGCCGTCGGTGGGGAGCCGCCACAGGGTGCCGTCGGCGCTCAGGCCGACAAGGAGACCCGCGGCGGCGGCCAGGGAGAGCATCCGGCCGCCGGAGGTGAGGATCTCGGCCACGCTGCGACCGTCGAGGCGGGACACTCGCACCTGACCGTTCGCGTGGCCGACCGCGAGCAGGCCGATCCCGTCGTCGTCGACGGCCAGCGCGGTCGCCTCGGCGCCGTACCCGGCCCGCCAGCGGATCCGCGATCCGCTCCGCGTCACCTGCCGGATCTCACCGTCGCCGCGCAGCAGCCACGAGCTGCGTGAGCCGGCCGCGACCAGCACGTACCCCTCGCCCGGGTCGGCGGCGTTGCCGAGGTGGGCCCGGCCCGAGCCGCGTACGGTCAGCGCGACGCCGTCGGCGGTCCAGGCGGCGCTGACCGCCGGGTCACCGTGATCGTCCACCGCGGTCATCGTGCTGCCGGAGAGCGTGGCCACCCCGCCCGGCAGCCCGGCCAGCACCGCCTTCCCGGCCCGGTCGACGGCGAGGGCCTGGCGGTAGCGCACCCCGACCGGCCCGGTCCGGTGCGGCACGGGCGCGTAGCTGCGTACGCCGCCGCCGTGGGCCACCAGCAGGCTCCCGTCGCGGGCGAAGGTCATCTCGTGGACCTCGTCGCCGGCCTCGACCGTCAGCAGCGCCGCCCCGGTGCCGGCGTCGAGCCAATGGATGGTCCCGGCCGTTGTCGACAGCGCGAGCAGTCCGCCGCCGTGGGCGAGACGGGTCACCGCCTCACCGCCCGGCGCCCGGTAACGCCGCACCGGCCGGACAGTGAGGCCACCGTCCCACTCCCAGAGCTGCACGACGCCGTCCTGGTCGGCGCTGGCGACGCCGTGACCCGGCAGGGCGAGCAGCCGCGTGATCGGTGCGGTGTGTCCGGAGGGCACGGTCCGCTCGGTGCCGCTCGCTGTGGCCCACAGGCGCAGCTCACCGTCGGCGTCGCCGCTCAGCATCCAGCCGGGGCGCACCTCCGTGAGCGCGGTGACGGCGGCCCGATGGCCCCGGTAGACCTGTCGCGGCACGCCTTCGGAGCCACGGGTCCAGACCCGGACGGTGCCGTCGATGCCGGCGCTGACGATCGCGTCGGACGAGGTCGCCAGCGCGGTGACCGGGCCGAGGTGCCCGACCAGCCGCCGCAGCGGCGTGGCGCCGTGGGCGGTGGGGGCGAACTGCAGGATCCGGCCGTCGGCCAGCCCGAGGTGGACGCTGTCGCCACCCAGCAGGGCGGTGACCGTGGCCGGGCCGGCGTCGATCGTGCGCGGCTCGCCGCCGGCCGCCACCAGCGTGAGGTTCGACGACGTGGCGATCGCCATCCGGCCGTCAACCTCGGCGACGCCGAGCACCGGTGCGTCGAACAGCAGGCCGTGACCTGCGACCGCACCGCTCACGTCCCAGTGCACGGCCGCGCCCGAGACGAAGATCATTCTTCCGTCCCGCTCGGTCGCCGCCCGCACCGGCCGGGGGAACACGGTGCGGAAACCCGGGCCGCCGACCGGGCTGAGCGCGCGCACGGACAGGACGGGCTCGGGCCACCCGGCGAACAGGTCGGCCGCCGTGGATCCGGCGCCACCGGCGGTGAGCCGGCCCCGGAGCAGGTCGACGAAGAACTCCGGCGCCTCGCGGAGCACGGCGGCCAGCCCGGACAGGGCACTGTGGATAGTGCTCGCCGCCCGGCTCTCGGGGGCGGCCGCGGCGAGCACGGCGAGGTCGTCGAGGACCGCGTCCACACCGTGCTGTCGGCGGCGGAGGTTCAGGAAACTGCCGCAGTGCACGACCCGGTCGACCAGCGCGGCGTCCCCGCCGGCGGCCGCGTGCCGCGCGACCGACTCGACCTGATAGGGCAGTGCCGCCCGCGGGTTCCCGAAGGGGAAGGCGGCCGCGTGCCGGCGGTGGGCCTGCGCGATCCGGTCCGGGTAGCGGCGGGTGACCTCGGCGACCACTTCCCGGGCGCTGACGGTGACGGTCGTGTCCTCGTCGTCCGGTTCGCCGCTCAGCCGGATCAGCCTGCGGGTGGCGAGCTGGGTCAGCTGCGAGCGGACACCGGCCGGCCGGGTGCCCGCCGCGGCGATCAAGGCCCGCACGGTCAGCCCGGGACGGGCCGCGACGATCAGCACGAGCACGTCGAGCAGCTTGGCCGCGACCGGCGACCAGAAGCCATCGGTGGCCATCGCGGCCAGGGGCGGCAGGTCGTCGGCGCGCGCGGCCCCGGTCGGCTGATCCGCGGCCCACGAGATCAGCGCCGCGAGCCGCCCGGGGACCTCGTCGGCCAGGCCGATCAGCTCCGCCCCGGCGTCCGGGCGCCCGAACGCTCGGGCGAGGTCGCCGCGGTGATAGTCCACCAGCGAACGGCACACCTTGCCGGAGCGGCGGTCCAGGGTGACCGGGTAGGCGGCGGAGGCGAGGCTGCGTCCGAACCGGCCGCCGTCGTCGCTGCGCACGGTGGCGATCACGTGGACGTTGTCCGGGAGCGAGCCGGGCAGCGGCGTCGTCGCCCGGACGAACTCGACAACCGGTTCCGGTACGCCGTCCAGGGCGATGACGACACCCCGCAGACTCCCGCCGAGCCGGCCCCGCGCGTTCGCGACCGCTTGCTCGAGGAAGCTCACCGGGATCCGGCCGTCCGGGTCGAGCCGGAGCGGGAGCGGCCGGGGCACGACGGGCCGGCGCGCGAGCACCGGGGTCCGGTCGGAGGCCGGTCCCGCCGCGACGACGCCCGATCCGGTCGTGGCCCGATCGCTCACGAAGCGGCCGAGCTCGTCGGCCGTCACCGCGCCGTCCCCGTCGAGGTCGGCGAGGCCGGAGCGCAGGGCCTCGGCCACCGCCCGCGTGAACGAGCGCCGCTCGGGCGGGGCCAGGGCTCGTACGGCGTGGTCCTGGCCGATCCGGTACTCGAAATGCAGCGGAGCGGAGAGCACCGTGCCGGTTCGGACCGTCGACACATGTTCGCGGAGCGGCGCGACCGAGGCCCGCCGGCTCACCCCGCGGTCGATCTGGCAGCAGTCGAGGATGGCGATCGACCGGGCCGGGGTACCGGCGAGCAACCCCGCGAACGTCCGGCTGCTGATGCCGGTGACGTCCGCGAAATCGAGGTCCGTGTCCTGGGTCGCGAAGGTGAGCCCGGAGCCCTCGGTGATCGCGTGGGTCGCCACGTAGACCAGCAGCAGATCGGCCGGATCGGCCTCGCCGAAGAACGCGGAGAGGCGCCGGCTGGTCTCCCGCCGGTCGGCGTCGGCGAGGACCTCGACGTCGAAGCCGCACGTCTCCGGGTCGACGAGGGCCTCGCGCATGAGCGCCGCGTCGCCGTCGACCGGCCGCAGCCCGGCGAGGTGCCGGTCCCGGTAGGCCCCGTTCGTGATGATCAAGGCCCGTCGGCGGCCCTCCCAGGCGGGCGTCGCCGGGGGCGCCGTCACCGCGCCGCGGATCTGGGCCATCAGCGAGGTGGCGACCGTCGGGGGCGCGTCCCAGCGAGGCTCCACCCCGTAGAAGTGGTCGGCCACCGCGTACCCCTGGGCCTCCAACTCGTCGAGGGCCGCGCCGAGCAGGACGGTCTTGCCCGCACCGGGCGGCCCGGCGACGGTGACCACCGCGGCGTCGTCGTGGCGGACCGCGCGGACGATCCGGTCCAGCTCGGCGGAGCGGCCCAGGCACGGGCGCAGGGCCGCACGATGGCCCTTGAAATCGAGGCCGTCCGGTGGCCGCAGCCCCTGCCGTCCGCGGTTCGGCCGGGCCACCGTGTAGCCGGCGCCGGTCAGGTCGCGGAGCTCGACCTGGTCGGCGCTGACCGGGATCTGCCGGGTCTGGCCGGCGTGGAACTCGACCCGCCGGTGCTGCACCTGGCCGTCGTGCCAGGTGAGGTTCAGGACCATCGGCGCGGTTCCGGGGACTCGGATCTCCGCGCAGTCGGGGCCGGTCCCGTTGAGGACCAGCGCGTCCGGGGCGAAGCGGATCGTCACGTGACGATCCCGGATCCCGGCCAGCTCCAGCAGCCACGGCATCCACGCGTCGACGCCGGCCCCGTCCCCGGGCGCCCCGGCGAAGCGGCCGTCGAGGCGGATCCCGGCGCCGACCGCGGCGACCACCCCGGCGCGGGTGGAACGCAGCCGGGCCGGGAGGCGGCCGAGCGCGCCCAGCAACCAACGGGCGACGCGTACGGGATCTGTGCCGTCGCCCGCCTCGACCGACCGCAGCGCGCCCACCGCGGCGTACAGCAGCTTCTCAGCCTGGTCGAGATCGGGGGAGGCGCCGAGCATGAGCCGGTTGATGGTCTCCTCGAGGCGCAGCGACCAGTGCAGGCCGGTGTGGGCGGCCTCGATCACCGCGTTCGCCTGTCCGCGGAGGTCGTCGTAGGCCGGGCTGCCGAGCTCCCGGCGGAGCAGCTCGGCGCAGTCCGGTTCGAAGGAGACGGCCAGCGGCGACGCGGAGGCGAGCAGCCCGCTGGACCACAGGTCGCTCTCGGCGCCGACATCGGCCTCGGGGACGAGCAGGCGCAGGCGCCGCAGCAGGGCGGGCTCGACGCGGACCGCGGTCGCGGCCAGGACGGCGAGGGTGACGGCGGCCGGATTGAGCCGCCGCAGCCGTTCGACG
>DASRYP010000811.1:0-6984 GCA_035687165.1 Actinoplanes sp.
GCGAGTTGAAGAAGTTGTTGCGGGTCGAGATGTTGGTGCCGCCGCCGAGCAGCACCAGCAGCAGGCCCTGGAAACCGAGGAACGCGGCCAGGGTCACGACGAACGACGGGATACCGATCTTCGCGACCAGGAAACCGAGCACGAAGCCGATCACGATGCCGGTGATCAGCGCGACCGGGATGGCGGTGTACCACTCCCAGTTGTGGTTGGTCAACAGGATCGCGACGATGGCGCCGCACACGCCGGAGGCGAAACCGGCGGAGAGGTCGATCTCGCCCAGCAACAGGACGAAGATCAGGCCCATCGCGATGAAGACGACCTGCGCGCTCTGGTTGAACAGGTTCGCGAAGTTCAGCCCGCTGACGAACGTGTCAGTCGCGATACCGAAGATCAGGCTGAGGACGATGAGACCGAGGATGGCGGGCAGCGAGCCCAGGTCACCGCCGCGGACCCGGCCCCAATAGTCGTGGATGTAGCTGCCGACGGTCGGTTTGATGACCTTGACGCCGCCGGCCGTGGTCGTCGTGGTGGTGGTCACTTTTCGCCTCCCGGCGTGATGTCGACGACGTCTCCGCCGAAGTCAGCGGGCTTCTCGGGAGGCAGGCCGAGGTTGCCGCTGCGCCCACCGGTGATCAGCTCGACGACCTGCGAGTGGGTGACGTCGGTGGTCTTGACCTGGGCCGCCATCCGACCGAGGTAGAGCGAGGCGATGCGGTCGGAGACCGCGAACACGTCGTTCATGTTGTGCGAGATCAGCACGACGCCGAGGCCGTTGTCGGCCAGCCGGCGGACGAGCTCGAGCACCTGAGCGGTCTGCGCCACACCGAGGGCGGCGGTCGGCTCGTCCAGGATCACAACCCGCGAGTTCCAGAGCACGGCCTTCGCGATCGCCACGGTCTGCCGCTGCCCACCGGAGAGGCTGGCGACGAGCTGCCGCAGCGACTTCACGGTGCGCACCGAAAGGCTGGCGAGCGTGTCACCGGCCATCTGCTCCATCGTCGGCTCGTCGAGCGTGATGCCACGCTTCTTCTCGCGACCGAGGAACATGTTCTGGACGATGTCCAGGTTGTCGCAGAGAGCCAAGTCCTGGTAGACGACCTCGATGCCCAGCGCGGAGGCGTCACGCGGGCTGTGGATCGTCACCGGCTTGCCGTCATAGGTGATCGTGCCCGAGTCGATCGTGTAGATACCGCTGATGCACTTGACCATCGTCGACTTGCCGGCGCCGTTGTCACCCACGAGGGCGGTGACCTCGCCGGGGTAAACGCTCAGACCGACGTCATGCAGGACCTGAACGGGACCGAAAGCCTTGTTGATCCCGCTGAGCTCCAAGAGGGGTGTCGCGGCCACGATGGTTCTCCTTCGCTTGGTGACCGGGTTTGCCGCCCCCGGCAGAAGCGAGAGCGGCGGAATGGGGGGAAACCCGACTCCGGCGCCGCCCACGCTCCCGAGGGGGGAGGTGAGCGGCGCCGTCGTCATTTCGGGTCTAGCCCGTCATCAGTTGAGGGAAAATCAGCTGATTCCCGCAGCGGTGCAGGCCTTGGCGAAGTCGGCGGTGCAGACCGCGTCCTTGGTCACGAAGCCGTCGGCGATGACGTCCTTGACCGAGTCGGCGGTGATCGCCTGCGCGTCGAGGAGCACCGACGGAACCTCGGCGCCCGACTCCGGGTCCTTGGTCGTGCCGGTGGCCGTGGTCGGCTTCTCGCCCTTGGCGAGCGAGATCGCCAGGCCGGCGGCCGCGTCGGCCTCCTTCTTGATCGCCTTGTAGACCGTCATGCACTGGTCACCGGCGAGGATGTTCTGCAGGCCCTGAACGGTGGCGTCCTGGCCGGTCACCGGGACCTGGCCGTTCAGCTTGTTCTTCTTCAGCACCGAGATGACCGCGTTGCCGAGGCCGTCGTTCGCCGCGAGAACACCCTTGATGTTCTTGTTCGACGTCAGCATCTGCTCGAAGATCGTGCCGGCCTGCGCGTTGTCCCAGTCCGGAACGGGCTGGTTCGGGCCCTTGGTGAAGGTGCCGTCGGCGTACTTCGGGTCGAGCTTCGAGTTGTAGCCCTGCGCGAAGAGCGTCGCGTTGTTGTCGGTCGGGGAGCCGTTGAGCTCGGCGACGACCGGCTTGGTGTACTTCTTCTCGGTCAGGCAGTCGATCAGGCCCTGACCCTGCAGCTCGCCGACCTTGACGTTGTCGAACGACACGTAGTAGTTCGCGCCGCCGCCGAGGGTCAGACGGTCGTAGTCGATCGTCGCGATACCGGCCTTCTTGGCCTTCTCGAGGACGGCCTTACCGGTGCCGGAGTCCAGGTTGACGATGATCAGGACCTTGACGCCGCCCGCGATCATGCCGTCGGCGATCGTCTGGAACTGCGTCTTGTCACCCTGCGCGTTCTGGATCTCCACCGGAACGCCGGCCGCGTCGAACGCCGCCTTCAGGAACTTCGGGTCGTCGGTGCCCCACCGCTGCGAGCTCTTGGTGTCGGGGAGGATGATGCCGACCTTGCCGGCGGCCGCGGCGCTGCCGCTGCCACTGCCGGAGTCGCTGCCACTGTCGTCGCCGCCACAAGCGGCCATGCTGCCGGTTGCCAGGAGGCCAACCGCGGCAAGGGCGAACAGTCCCTTACGCATTCCTAGTGTCCTTTCGGGTAAATCCGGGGCTTCGATCGGATTCGATGTGTGCGCTGCGGGAGTGTCGCTCCCCGAGACGCGGAGTGATCAAGTTGATCGAGTGATGAGGAGCTAGTTTGTTGTGTCCGGCAACGTATTCCCGTTGCGGCCGGTTACACAAGCGGTGTCGGCGGGCGATCTCGTAACCCGGCATAACAATCCGGCAACACAGCGGTGATAGGGCCGGTGAGCCCTCAGCGAAGGCACGGCTCCCGCCCCGGATCAATCGCTGACGTGTTTCACCATGTGACGCTAAGTCAGGTCGTTGACCGGTTCGCCCGGTTCCCGGGAGAAAGATCCTCCCCGCGCGTAACGTTGTCGTAACGGCTCGCGATCTGCCGGATGTATCCGCCTTTATGTCCGAATGGTGGCCGCAACGGCATCGGCGAGCCGGATCAGATCGGCCGGCGCCAGACTCCCCTGAAGCCCGCGGCGGCCCGCTGAGACGTACATCACGTCAAGCCCGATCGCCGATTCGTCGACCACAGTGGGCAGTCGCTTGCGCCGCCTGCGCGAGCGCCTTGAGATCGAGCGCCTTGAGATCGAGGTCGCCGGTCGCCGGTCACCGGCACCACGCCGACCACCAGGGCCCCGTCTGCGCGACCTTCGCCGCGCCCAGCAGCGCGGTGGCCGGCGTGCCGGCCGCGGCCTTCTTCGCCATGGCGCGAACGGTACTGGAGAGGAGATCTGCCCCTCCGGCCACCGTTCCCTTCCCCGCCCGACGCCAGGAGGCTCAGGGTTCGACGAGGATCACCGTGGGCGCTCCGGCCACCCGCGTCAGCACCAGGGAGGCCGCCTCGGACCCGGCCAGTCGCAGGTCGCGGCGCAGCTGCTCCACATCCAGGGCCGATCCGCGCTTGCGAATCTCGAGACGGCCGACGCCGCGCTCGCGCAGCAGGGTGCGCAGCCGCTTCAGCGAGAATGGCAGCACGTCGGTGACCTCGAGACGCCGTGCGAAGGGGGTGGCGACCGGGTCGTCGGTATAGACGTACGCGATCTCGGGGTCGGCGAGACGCCCGCCCACGGTCTCGGCGAACTCGGCGACCAGGTGGGAACGGACCACGGCGGGGTCAGGGTCATAGAGGTACGCCCCGACGACGCCGACCGGTGCCTTGCGAGTGCCGCTTCCGGTCAGCTCCGACTCGGCCGGCAGCAGCGTTGCCCGGCGCGGCACCTGAGCCAGCGGGCCGCACCAGAACGCCGCCTCGACCAGGTCACCGCCGACGCTGACCCACTCCCCCTCGGCACCCGGCGGCAACAGCTCATGATCGATCCCCGGGGCCAGCTTGAGCACGGTCCGCGGCACCCGCTCGGCCAGCCCGGCGATGAAATCCCAGGGCGGGGAGTACGACTTGGGGTCGAAGACGCGGCCGCGGCCGGCCGTGCGCCGGGCCGGGTCGGCGAAGACCGCGTCGTACCCCTCCACCGGCACGCTCGTCGCGTCGGCACACTCGACCGTGACGCGGTCGGCCAGGCCCAGCACCTCGGCGTTGACGGCGGCCAGCTCGGCGGTGCGGGGGTCGGCGTCGACGGCGAGCACCCGGATGCCGGCGCGGGCCGCGGCGAGCGCGTCGGAGCCCAGCCCGCAGCCGAGGTCGGCCAGCGTCGTCACACCCGCGGCCACGAGACGGGCCGCGCGCCGGTTCGCGACGACCGCGCGGGTCGCCTGCTCGAGCCCCGCGCGGGTGAAGAACATCGACGCCGCGTCCGGGCCGAACTTCGCGGCCGCGCGGCGCCGCAGATCGACCTGGGTGAGCGCGGCGGCGGCGAGCTCGGGCGGGATGCCGGCCGAACGCAGTGCGGAGGCGGCGGCGAGCGGGTCACCAGTGGCTGCCCCGCGTGCCAGGGCCAGGGCGTTCACCCCTTCGGGCGTACGCAATCGAACAGTCGACTCAGGGGTCACGCAGGCATTCTCCACGGCACGCGGGGATTGGCACTCTGGTTGACGGAGTGCTAGTTCCGGCCTAATCTCCGATTAGCACTCTCAACATGAGGGTGCCAGCCGCGCGACCGTCAGGGCGCGCGGTGGGCACCAGGCGGACCGGCACCCGCGACGACGGTCCCGCCCGGTGGCATGAGGCATCAAGACCGGCCAACACTGACCGGCGGAACTTACCCAGGAGGGTATGCCCGTGACTACCGCGACCAAGGTTGCGATCAAGCCGCTCGAGGACCGCATCGTGGTCCAGGCGAACGAGGCTGAGACGACCACGGCGTCGGGCATCGTGATCCCCGACACCGCCAAGGAGAAGCCGCAGGAGGGCACTGTCCTCGCTGTCGGCCCCGGCCGTATCGACGACAAGGGCAACCGGATCCCGGTTGACGTCAAGGTCGGCGAGACGGTCCTCTACTCGAAGTACGGCGGCACCGAGGTCAAGTACGCCGGCGAGGAGTACCTGGTGCTCTCCGCCCGTGACGTCCTCGCTGTCATCGAGAAGTGACCTACTGACAGTGCTTTCCGCCCTGGCCCGCGTCACGTGGGTCAGGGCGGTGGTGCGTGAAGGGACCTAAAAATGGCGAAGATTCTCAGCTTCTCTGACGACGCCCGGCACCTGCTCGAGCACGGCGTCAACACGCTCGCCGACACGGTCAAGGTCACTCTCGGCCCGCGCGGCCGCAACGTCGTCCTGGACAAGAAGTTCGGCGTGCCCACGATCACCAACGACGGCGTCACCATCGCCAAGGAGATCGAGCTCTCCGACCCGTACCAGAACCTCGGGGCGCAGCTGGTCAAGGAGGTGGCGACCAAGACCAACGACGTCGCCGGCGACGGGACCACCACCGCGACCGTGCTTGCCCAGGCGCTCGTACGCGAGGGCCTGCGCAACGTCACCGCGGGTGCCAACCCGATCGGCCTCAAGCGCGGCATGGACCAGGCCGCCGAGGTGATCTCCAAGGCGCTGCTGGCCAAGGCGGTCGAGGTCGCCGACCACAAGGCGATCGCGAACGTGGCCACCATCTCGGCCCAGGACGCCTCGATCGGCGAGCTCATCGCCGAGGCGATGGACCGGGTCGGCCGCGACGGTGTCATCACCGTCGAGGAGGGCTCGGCCATGCTGACCGAGCTCGAGATCACCGAAGGCCTGCAGTTCGACAAGGGCTTCATCTCCCCGAACTTCGTGACCGACGCCGAGTCGCAGGAGGCCGTCCTCGAGGACGCGCACATCCTGATCACGACCCAGAAGATCTCCAGCATCGAGGAAATGCTCCCGCTGCTGGAGAAGGTCCTGCAGTCGGGTAAGCCGCTGCTGATCATCGCCGAGGACGTCGAGGGCCAGGCCCTGTCCACGCTGGTGGTCAACGCGATCCGCAAGACCCTCAAGGTCGTCGCGGTCAAGGCCCCCGGCTTCGGTGACCGGCGCAAGGCGATGCTGCAGGACATGGCGATCGCCACCGGCGGCGAGCTGGTCGCGCCCGAGCTCGGCTACAAGCTCGACCAGGTCACCCTCGACATGCTGGGCTCGGCCCGGCGCGTCGTGGTCGACAAGGAGAGCACCACCATCATCGACGGTGGCGGCAAGCCCTCCGACATCGCCGACCGGGTCTCGCAGATCCGCAAGGAGATCGAGGCCTCCGACTCCGACTGGGACCGCGAGAAGCTCCAGGAGCGCCTCGCGAAGCTCGGCGGCGGCATCGCGGTGATCAAGGTCGGCGCCGCGACCGAGGTCGAGATGAAGGAGCGCAAGCACCGCATCGAGGACGCCATCGCGGCGACCAAGGCAGCGGTCGAGGAGGGCACCGTCCCCGGCGGCGGCGCCGCCCTGGCCCACATCGCCAAGGAGCTCGACGGCAACCTGGGCCTGACGGGCGAAGAGGCCATCGGCGTCGGCATCGTCCGCAAGGCGCTGGCCGAGCCGCTGCGCTGGATCGCGCAGAACGCCGGCCACGACGGCTACGTCGTGGTGGGCAAGGTCGCCGGACTCGACTGGGGCCACGGCCTCAACGCGGCCACCGACGAGTACGTCGACCTGGCCGCCGCCGGCATCATTGACCCGGTCAAGGTGACCCGCAACGCGGTCTCCAACGCCGTGTCGATCGCCGGTCTGCTGCTGACCACGGAAAGCCTCGTGGTCGACAAGCCGGCCGAGTCGGAGCCGGCCGCGGGCGGCGGCCACGGGCACAGCCACGGTGGCCACGGCCACCAGCACGGCCCGGGCTTCTGAGCCACCGCAAGCCGTTAAGGGCGCGCCCCCGTCGGGGACGCGCCCTTTCGTTTGCCCAGCACCGCTCTCGCGGTCTCGCGGTCTCGCGGTCTCGCGGTCTCGCGGTCTCGCGGTCTCGCGGTCTCGCGGTCTCGCGGTCTCGCGGTCTCGCGGTCTCGCG